>CAYJEC010000131.1:0-5114 GCA_964369025.1 uncultured Ideonella sp.
AGAGGGTGCGCAGTCAGGCTCGGCCGCTGGAGCCGAAGCCGCCTTCGCCGCGGTGGCTGGCATCGAAGTTGTCGACGAGGCGGAAGCTGGCCTGCACCACCGGCACGATGACCATCTGAGCGATGCGCTCCATGGGCTGGATGGTGAAACTGGTGGAGCCACGGTTCCAGCAACTCACCATCAGCTGGCCCTGGTAGTCGCTGTCGATCAAGCCGACCAGATTGCCCAGCACCACACCGTGCTTGTGGCCCAGGCCCGAGCGCGGCAGGATCATGGCCGCCAAGCCCGGGTCGCCGATGTGGATGGCGAGGCCTGTGGCGATCAACGTGGTCTGCCCCGGCAACAAGTCGACCGGCTCATCCAGGCAGGCGCGCAGGTCCAGGCCGGCGCTGCCGGGGGTGGCGTAGGCCGGCAACTGGGCCGCCATGCGCTCGTCCAGCACTTTCACATCGATGATGGTCATGGGGCCTTCAGCCGTTGGGCGATCTCGCGGATCAGATCGCGCGCCAACGTGAGCTTGTCAGAGGTAGGGAGTTCGCGCTCGCCGTGTTCGTCAACCAGCAGCAGCGTGTTCTGGTCCAGCCCGAACGTGGCCGGGCCCAGGTTGCCGACGATCAGCGGCACCTGCTTGCGCAGGCGCTTTTCGCGCGCATGGCGGGCCACATCGTGGCTTTCGGCCGCGAAGCCAACGCAGTAGGGCGCCCCGGGCAAGCGGGCGACCGTGGCGAGGATGTCCGGGTTTTCGGTCATCTCGAAGGCCGGTGGGCGGCCCGAGCCGTCCTTCTTGAGCTTGTGTTCGGCAGCGGCCACCGGGCGCCAGTCAGCCACGGCGGCCGTCGCGATGAAGATGTCATGACCAGGCGCTTCGGGCAGCACCGCATCATGCATCTGGCGGGCGGTCTGCACGTCGATGCGGCGCACGCCGCGCGGTGTGCGCAGATGCACCGGGCCGGCCACCAGAGTGACCTCGGCGCCTGCCTCGCGGGCAGCCCGTGCCAGCGCAAAACCCATCTTGCCGCTGGACAGGTTGGTGATGCCACGCACCGGATCGATGGCCTCGAAGGTCGGACCGGCCGTGATCAGCACCTGCCGGCCGGCGAGCAGCTTGGGCTGGAAGAAAGCGATCAGTTCCTCGCACAGTGCCTCGGCTTCGAGCATGCGGCCGTCACCGATCTCGCCGCAGGCCTGATCACCGGCGTCCGGGCCCAGCAGCGTAGCGCCATCCAGCCGCAGTTGCGCCACGTTGCGCTGCGTCGCCGGATGGGCCCACATCTCGCGGTTCATCGCCGGCGCCACCAGCAGCGGCACTCGCTCGATCGGCCGTGCCAGGCACAGCAGCGACAGGAGGTCGTCCGCCCTGCCCTGCACCAGCTTGGCCAGGAAATCGGCGCTGGCGGGAGCCACCAGCACCGCATCGGCCTCACGCGAGAGATTGATGTGGGCCATGTTGTTGGCCTCTCGCGCATCCCACTGGCTGCTGTAGACGGGCCGGTTCGACAGGGCCTGCAGCGTGACTGGCGTGATGAAGGCCTCGGCCGCCGCGGTCATCACCACCTGCACCGTGGCACCGGCCTTGACCAGTTCGCGCACGAGCTCGGCCGACTTGTAGCAGGCTATGCCACCGCTCAAGCCCAGAACGATGTGCCTGCCTACGAGATCTTGTCGCTCGGCCATGGGCGTCACTGCATCTGTGCGCCGTGGCACTTCTTGAACTTCTTGCCGCTGCCGCAGGGGCACGGGTCGTTGCGGCCCGGGAGTGCGTCGACGCGCCGCGGTGGGGGCTTCGGCGCGTGGTCCAGCCAGTACAGGCGCATGTCCTGCGCGGCATAGAGCGCTTCCTGGATCAGTTCGTCGCGGGTCAGTTGCTCGCCTTCGTAGAGATCTTCATAGACCTCCTTCAACTCCTCGTCGTCCAGCGTCAGCGAGACCACGCGCAGCATGCACTCGTCGAACAGCTGGCCTTCCTCCGTTTCCAGGTCCGGCTCGGGCCAGTCCTGCGGGAAATCGCGCGTTGCATCGATGAAACCAACCGCCCAGACCTCTCCGGTCTGCTCAAGCAAGGCGATTTCCTCGGGCTTCACATGACCTTCGTCGACCAGGCGCTGCTTGTCTTCGTCGGTGAGTTCGATCATCAGCGGCGCCAGGCGCAGCACATCGGGATCGTCGAGGATGCGTTCAGGGTCGAGCTGGTCGGCCAGGGCCTGCCAGCGCGCGTCGATGGCGGCGCGTGCCGCCTCGGCGTCGGCCGGGTCAGCAAAGGTGCGCGGGAACACACCTTCCGCGAAGACCGGCAGCCAATCGTCGTGCTGGATGCGGCGCGGCCCGGCCACCAAGGCGGCCATGTACCCGTCGAGCCACTCCAGTGACACGCGATCGTCGAACCCAGCCATGCGCTGGCACAGGGCATCCAGCGCTTCGATTTCCTCTTCGGTGCTCATGCGTGGTTCTGCCACGGCCACCCTCCTGATTCAGACAGCCGGCAGTGTCGCATGCCAGCCAGGGCTCAGGGCGGCAGCGGCGCCCAGACCGGCGGGTGGGGGTGCAGCCGGGCCATCATCAGAGAATCGACCAGGGCACCATCGCGCAACGCATAGGCCCGTTGGCGGCCTTCGAGCTCGAAGCCGAACTTGCGGTAGAGCGCCTGGGCGCGTTCGTTGTCAGCATAGACACCCAGTTCGATCCGCAAGGCGCCAACCCAGTTGTCGGCGTAGTCACACAGCGCAGCCATCAGCGCCGAGCCCACGCCGCGCCCCTGCCAAGGTACTGCCACCGACATGCCCAGGCCCATGGCATGCCGCCGGCGCACTGCCGGGCCGCAAGGATGCAGGCCAGCGCTGGCGATGACCTCGCCTTGTACCTCGGCCACCAGGTGCAACTCCGTGCTGTGGGCCACCGAAACCTGGTCTGACAGGCGCTTGCGCCACAGGTCCGCGTCAGGGAACGGCATCTGCAGCAGGTTGGCGAACACGTTGGGCTCGCTCATCAGCCGGGCAAAGGCCTCGGCGTCGGCCGGGCGGGCGCGCCGCAGTGTCCAGGGCGGGCTGTCGGACGGCCCCGTCATGAGAAATGCAACCCGCCGATCTGCAGCCAGGGCAGCAGCGTGGCACCGGTGTCGATGCGCTCACGGCTGACAGCGCGCAGATCCTGAAGCATGCGCGCGATGTTGCCGCTGATCATCACCTCGGACAAGGCCGTACCGACCACGCCGCTCTCCACCAGGAAGCTGTTCTTGATGACGCCGGAGAAGTCGCCGTTGGCCGCTGGCATGCCCATCGACAGCCTGCCGACGACAGCACCGCGTGCAACGCTGGCCACCAGATCGCCGCGGCTGCGTTCGCCCGGCGAGATCTCCCAACCGCCCTCGGTCACCGGCACATGCGGCAGGCCGGTCCGCCGGCTGCCGTACAGGCTGGGCAGCAGGGTCAGCAGCCGGCCGTCACGCAGCAATTCGACCGAGCCCGGCGCAAAACCATCCGCAGTGAACGGCGCCACGCCCGGCACCTCGAACCGGCTGCGCAACCCGAGCGACGGCGCAGCCACGATCTGGCCCACCCGCTCCCGGTAGAGCGAGCTGCCCGAGATCAGCGCGGTGTCGCTCAATTGGCCGAGCAGCCAACCGAGCAGGTCTTCCACAGCCGGCGGTGTCAGCACGACCTCACCGACGAATTTTCGGTCCAGCGGCCGGGTGTCCACCTGCTGCGAGGTGTCGCGCAGCATGTCACCGATACCAAACCAGTCCGGTGCAGGCCGCGACGCGAGCTCCGCGCTGGTGCCGGCGGCCACGTTGAAAGAGCTGGTGCGCGCGCCCTCGTGCGCCGACCCGAAGGCCGTCATCTCGTACCAGCCGCGCCGGCACCGCAACTCGCTCCCCCCGGTGGTGAGCAGGTGGGTGTCCTGGCGCTGGTGCGAGGCGGTGCCCTCCTCGATCAGCATGCGCGGCGTCTCTTGTGCACGAAACTGCAGCAGCTCGGCCACCTTGTCGGCCAGCAGCCCGGCATCGGCCTCCGCCGGGCCACGCTCGATCTGCGCCTGTTGCCCGCAGGACACCGCATTGGCGGCGTCCTGGGGCGCCGAACGGGCCGCCATGAACAGCTGGGCGATGGCCTCGCGCACCGAGGCCTCGTCCAACGCACCAAGCTCGGTGGCGGCACGCCGACCGTCAAGCAAGCCCACCAGACTCAGTTTGCGCAGTTCGGTGCTGCGCATCAGGCTGGGTTCGTTCAGCGTGATGTTCAGCTCGGTCATGGCCGACTGGCTGACGCCCGCCTGGGCGTGGTCAAAGCCCGCAGACTTCATCCAGGCCAGTGCCTGCTCGGCGCTGTCGCGCAGCGACGTATGGTCGTCCATCATTGACCTCCCAGGTGGGCTCGGGCACGCAAGGCCGGCCCGCCCATCGACACCACCATCGGCTGCTTCTTGCCGCAGTAGCCGCTGCAGCTCCAGTGCATGTCGTCGGACACCACATCCACGCTTTGCAGCACCTTGATCGCCGAGCCAGACAACGTCGTGTCACGGATTGCCCGGCCGAGCCGCCCGCCCCGGATCTCGTAGGCCAGGCTGATGCCGAACATGAACTCGGTGGTCGAGTCAGCTTGGCCGTTCGCGGTCTTCATCAGGAGGTAGCCATTGTCGACGCCAGCGATCATGTCCGACAGCGCCGTGGTGCCAGGGAGGATCACGGTGTTGCGCATGCGAACCAGCGGCTCGTCGCTGGGGGCATAGGCGCGGGCATTGCCGGTGGCCGTCACGCCCAGCCGGGCCGCCGTCTCGCGGCTGTTCATGAATTCGGTCAGCAGGCCTCCCCGGATCAGCACCGCGTCGCGCGCAGGCGTGCCCTCGTCGTCCACGTAGACCGGGATCATGGTCTCGGCCCCCTCGAAGGTGTGCGCCACATCGAGCATCGTGACCAGTTCACTGCCGACCCGCTGGCCCAGAAGCCCGCCGGTGACCGCGCCACCCAGCACGATGTCCGCCTCGCAGGGGTGGCCCATCGCCTCATGGGCCAGCATGCCCGCCAAGGGAGGCGCCAGCACCACGGTGTGCAGGCCGCCCTCGGCCGCCACCGCCTGGCACTTGGCCATCAGGTGGGTGTGCAGTTCATCGAGCCTGGGTGC
>CAYJEC010000131.1:5124-8011 GCA_964369025.1 uncultured Ideonella sp.
CCAGGTGTCCCTTGCAGGAGAGGGTCTCGGTGAGCTCGACCGGTGCGCCATCGGCACCCTCGGCAATGAAGGTCACCTGGCAAAGCGCCCGCTGGATGCTGGCCAGCGATTCGCCGCCGTGGCTGGTGGACAGCCACTTGCTGTGGTGTTCGTCGCCGACCACCAGACGGGTGGACTTCAGGCCCTGGTAGCGCTGCTGGCACCAGGCATGCAAGGCTGAAAGGCGATCGACGATCTCCTGCTGCGCCAGCGTGGATTTGCCCCGGAACACATGTTCGCCACGGTAGTGTCCTTCCGGCAGGCTGTACGCCGCGCGCGCACCGAACCGCGACATCGCCTGGGCGTTCTGCCCAGCCCGATGTGCCACCTTCTCGGCGGCTGCGGCGGAGGTGGCGGGTGTCGACGCAAATCCCCAGTACCCATCGCGGTAGACGCGGGCGCTCGTGCCGCCCTCGCTGACGCGGACGTTCTGCGTCAGGCTGCCGTCGACCATCATCATGCGGCTCTTGCGCAACTCGTGGCGGCGCAGTTCGCTGTACCCGAGGCCCGCGAGCCAGGATGGCGCTTGAAGACTCATGGTCTCTGCCTTTCGTGGTGACGGCTCAGCCGTCGTTGACCAGGCGCTTTCCGAGGCTGACCACCTCGTCTTCGCCAAAACCGAGGGCCGCGTAGAACGCCAGCACCGGCTCGTTGCCGCGCCGAACCTGCAGGTTGATCTTGGGGCAGCCGCGCTCCCGCAGCCTCGCCTCGGCCCAGGCCATCAGGGCCCGGCCGTGGCCGCCGCGCTGGGCCACCGGCGAGACCGCCAGGTAGTTGATCCAGCCCCGGTGGCCCTCGTAGCCGGCCATCACGGTGCCAATGATTTCGCCGCTGCCTTCGACGCAGAGCACCCCGAACAGCTCAGGTTGCGCGTCGCGCTTGCGCTGGATATCCAGCAGCGGGTCGTTCCAGGGCCGCACCAGCCCGCAGCGTTGCCACAGGGCCACCACAGCGCTCTCGTCGCCAGCCTGGAACGGGCGGATGGACACCGTCGCGCCTCAAGCCGCAGGCGGGCCCTGCAGGAAATCGGTCTTGCCCAGATCCACCCCGTTGTGGCGCAGCAGCGCGTACGCCGTGGTGACGTGGAAGAACAGGTTCGGGATGGCCCAGTGCTTCAGGTAGAACTCGCCCTTCATCGTGCGGGTGGCGCCGTCCCGGCCGACCGGGATGGTGATGTCGATCTCCTCGCGGCCGTCGATGCTCTCGGGCTTCAGCGTGGCAAGGTAGTCCAGTGTGCGGGCCACACGGGCACGCAGTTCAGCGAACGTGGTTTCGTTGTCCTCGAACCGCGGGGCTTCGAGGCCGGCCAGCCGGGCGGCGCCGTTCTTTGCCGCGTCGCAGGCGATGCGGATCTGCGCCGCGAACGGCAACATGTCCGGAGCCAGGCGTGTGCCGACGAACACATTGGCGTCGAACTTGCGCGCCGCGGCGTTCGCCTCGGCCTTGGCCAGGCAGTGCTCGAGGTTGCGCAGCGCGGTGATGAAGATCGGCAAGCTGGCGGAGGACAGGGTGATGGGCATGGCTGTCTTGTCGTGAAGTGGGAAGTCACCATGATACGCACGGCTCCGAGGGTGGACGCGTGCATCGGGATCAACCCTGGCGGCACGTCCGACGAAACCCGTCGTCGGGCAGAATCGGACATCGATATATGAGCACCACAGGGAGGTGGGAAATGAAACGGATCGTGCAGGCGGTCATCTGTGCCGTCGTTGCCGTGTCTGGCCTTGCCCAGGCGGCACCCCCAGTGGCGGATTTCTTCAAGAATCCGCAACTGAACGACGTGGCCCTGTCGCCCTCGGGCAGGTACGTGGCCGCCACCCGCTACAACGACAAGTCGCACCACCAGATGCTGGTGGTGATTGACCTCGGGGAGAAGCGAGAAGCCAAGGTCGTCGCGTCCTATAACGACGCCGACGTCGTTCGCATCCACTGGGTCACCGACGACCGCATCGTGTTCGAGCTGGTCGATCTCACGACCACGTACTTCCAGCAGTACAAGCTCGGGGCCGGCTATGGCCTGTTCTCAGTCAGCCGGGCGGGCGATGAGAACCCCAAGATCATCATCCGGCGGGACTGGGGCGCAGCCCAGGTCGACCTGACCAACCAGGCGGTTCGCGTGCGGCCACGAGACAACTCGCTGGACCCGAATCACTGGTTCCATTCGACGCTGCAGGACGGCAGCTTGAACGTGATGGTGATCAAAGGCAATCTTGACTCTGACCTCGCGATTGCAAGCACCCAGCTGCTGCGGGTCAACAGCGAGACGGGCCGGTCCGAGGTGGTCGGTCGAGAGGTCTCGGGGCACGCGTTCGACTGGGTGACCGACGCCCAGGGCAATCCGCGGGTGGTGTTTTCAGAGAACAAGGACAAGACCCAGGTCTACTGGCGTGCCGACCCGGCGAAGGACGGCTGGACGCTGCTTCGGGAAATGCCCCGCTACGACAAGGTCAAGGACAAGAACGCCATCCTCGACGTGCTGGGCATGGACGACCAGGACCGCCTGTTCGTGGTCACTGGAGGCGACAACGCCGCCGGCACCACCGTGCTGGCCACCTTGGACCTGAAGAAGCCCAATGCCGAGCTGGTGCCGCTGATCTCGGCGCCCGGGTTCGACTTCCGCGGGCAGCCGGTCTATGGCCCGAAGGGCCGCGTCGTTGGCGTGCAGTACCTGACCGATGCGAAAGGCACGCACTGGTTCGACCCGAAGCTCAAGGCCATCCAGGAAAGGGTCGACAAGCTCCTGCCGAACACCAACAACATCGTCGACTGCGGCGCCTGCGACAACCCGGCGCGGGTCCTCGTCAACGCCTATTCCGACCGGCAGCCCACCGTCTACGTGCTCTACCAC
>CAYJEC010000132.1:0-7965 GCA_964369025.1 uncultured Ideonella sp.
GAGGTGTTGCTGGTGTCGCTGCGGCGCTCGCCGGCGGACAGGATGAAGGGGTAATCGGCATCCTGTTGCGGCAGCCTGCTGCCCAGCGTTTCCAGCTCCGCCAACATCTCGTCGATGCAAAGGTTGATCTTGTGGTCAGGCAATCGCACCGCACGCCAGCTGTCGGCGTACTCGCTGACCGAATAGATCACGCCGGACGGCTGGTTGATGATGGCGTCGAACAGCTTGTTGCCCGCCGTCACAGCGCTGCCTCCGAATCCGGCCCCTGCGGCCGAGCCCCTGTTCTTGCGGACGAACATCTGGCAGAGACCCCACAGCGAGGCAGCAGGCGCGTGGCCCGTGGGCAGGGTCTCGCCCAACGTGCGGTAAAGAACGACCGGCGCGTAGCGTGCAATCTTCGCGTCCCTCGATGCCTTCCAGGCAAACGCCAGGCCGAAGGCCATTCGGCCCAATCGCGCGGCGCGACGTAGGAAGCGGTACTGGCCGTCATCGAGTTCACCCAATGACTCCACCAGGCGCGCGTGAATCTCGGCCTCGGCCAGAGTTCCCGGGCGGGGCGGGAACAAGGGCTGCCTCAGGTGGAAGCCATTGCGCGGAAACTCGACATTGAAGAACGTGGCTTCGGCCTTCTCGAACTGGCTGGTGGCGGGCAGCACATAGTCGGCCTGCCGCGCGGTCTCGGTCATCGCCACATCGATCACGACGCTGATGTCGAGTGCCCGCAGGGCCCGCCGCATGCGCTGGCTGTCGGCCAGCGAGTGGACCGGGTTGCTGCTCTCGATGAACATCGCCCGGAAGCGCTTGGGGTGGTCGGTGAGGATCTCCTCGGGAATCACATTGCAGGGAATCAGCCCCATGATCACCTTGGCACCCGTGACCGGGCTGAGTGATCCGAGCCGCGGCTTGCCACCCGCACCTGAGCCGGCACCGGGCTTCGCTGCGGTTTCGCGTGTCGATGACGACAGGTTGAGCAGCGGCACGAACGCGTTGTTGGTCCCCGGCCGGGCGTAGTGCCCGGTCAGCAACCACACCAATCGGTTCAGGTAGCTGTTGAGCGTGGAGTGCAGGTTCATCTGCACGCCCAGGTCCTCGATCATCGACACGCTCTTGGCCCGCGCGATTCGTTCGGCCACCTGGCGCAGCAAGGCGACGTCGACGCCGCAGGTCTCGGCGTAGTCGGGCACCGAAATGCGCTGCAGGACTTCGGCCACTTGGGCGTAGCCTGTGGTGTGCTCCGCCAGCCACGCGGTGGCGACCAACCCTTCCTGGACCAGGATTGCCGCCAGTGCCGCCAGGCACCACGCATCGGTTCCCGGGCGCACGGCAAGGTGGTAGTCGGCCATCTCGGCGGTCTCGCTGCGGCGCGGGTCGATGACGATCATCGTGCGATTCGGATCCTTCTGGATCTCGCGCAAGATCACCCGTGTGCGCGCGAAGCCGTGCGACTGGAACGGGTTCTTGCCCAGGAAGACCGCGACTTCGGCGTGTTCGAAATCGCCGTGCACGCCGGCGCCCATCATCTTGCCCTGCACCCAGGCTTCGCCGGTCTTCTCCTGGGCCAGGGCATTGGAGCGGTAGACGACGCCCAGGGCCTTGACGGTGCTGTCGGCGTAGGTGCCGCCGAGGTGGTTGCCCTGGCTGCCGCCTCCGTAATAGAGGATGCTGGCGCCGCCGTGCTGGGCTTTGACAGCCGCCAGCTTTTCGCTGATCTCCGAAATGGCCGTCGCCCAGTCGATGTCTTCGTAGCTGCCGTCCGCGCGCCGCCGCTTCGGGCTGGTGATTCGATCGGCGCCGTTTTGATAGAAGTCCATGCGCTGCGACTTCTCGCAGACGTAGCCCTGTGAGGTGGGGTGGTCCTTGTCGCCCCGGGCCTTGACGATGCGGCCGCCCTCGGTCTGCACCTCCAGTCCGCAATTCAGCGAGCAGATGATGCAGGCTGTCTTCTTCCACTCTGCCGCCAGCGGTGCGCCCATGCGTTGCCTCGTTGGTTCATTCACGCACAGGGTTGCGCCGTGAGATAATGAACGTTATCCTATAAACACGCATCCCCGCTGTCAACCTGGGGACATCACAGTCAGGACATGCGCTACTCCAAGGACCACAAAGAGGCCTCTCGCCAGCGCCTCATCGAGTTGAGCGGAAGCCATGCGAAGAAGCATGGGTTCAATGAGAGCGGGATGGCGTCACTGGCCGCATCGGCCGGAGTGACCACGGGCGCGCTGTACAAGCACTTCGATGGCAAGGCCGATCTGTTCGCTGCGGTGATTGCGGCAGAGCTTGGGCGCACGGCGAATATGTACGATGGCTTCGACCCAGCCGACGATGCCAGTGCCGCCAAGTCCCTGGCGGGCTACCTCAGCCTCCAGCACGTCGGCCATCCAGAACAGGGGTGCCCGCTGCCATCGCTGACGCCCGAGATTGCGCGTGGCGACGATGCCGCCAAGGCCGCCTATCAGGCTGGCCTGCTTGAGATACATACTGCGTTGCGGCGCCTGACAGCCACTTCCGAGGACGCCTGGACGCTCATAGCCCAGAACGTCGGCGCCGTGATGCTTGCCCGGGCAATCCCTGATGTAACGCTCCAGCGGGAGATCTTGGCTGCCCTTCGGCGGGCGGGTGAGAAGATGCTTTCGGGCAGCCCCGGTCGTTCGCCCCATTCAGGGGCTTGAACGTCGGCTTCCTGGCAGCGCCATCGTCGATCGATCGGACGCCTTTGTATCGAACGCCGTGAATCAGCGCAGCCGCCGGCCAGACGGACGCTCAGGCGCCGGTCAGCACCGTGGCCACCAGCCACCAGATGAAGCCGCCCAGCAAAGCCAGCCAGACCAGCACGATCAGCAGCGCGCCCCACCACAGGCGCGGCAGCGTTTCGGCGTGCACCTCGGCGTCACGCAGGCGGGCTTGCCAATGCCCGGCCGGCACCAGCCGCACCACCAGGGCGATGCCCAGCGGGATCAGGATCAGATCGTCCAGTTGGCCGAGCACCGGGATGAAATCCGGGATCAGGTCGATCGGGCTGGCAGCGTACGCCAGCACGGCCCAGGCCACCACCTTGGCCAGGCGCGGCGTGTCGGCGTGCCGTGCCAGTTTCCACAGCGCGATCAGGTAGGTGGCGAGGCGGCCGGCACTCGCGAGGCGAAACAACTTGCGGGCTGCGGTCATGTCTTGTCCACGGTTCGTTGGCGCCTTTTCGACGTCGGCGGTGCCGGCGCATCGAGCCGCGCGTTCGCATCCTCGATCATGCGCGCCAATCGGTCGGCCAGCTTCTCGTTGGTGAGGCGTTCGCGCAAACGCTCCACCATCAAGGGCAGCGCAAACGGGCTGGGCGCCTTCAGCGTGACACGCTCCAGCCGCTGACCAGCCATCGCCTGCAGCGCAGCCGTCAGGCGGCCCAGTTCAAGCTCCTGCGCCAGCACCTCCTGGTCAGCCTGGCCCAGCAGGCGGTTGCCGGAGTCGTACTTGCGGAACACCTCGTAGAAGAGAGACGACGAGGCCTGGAGCTGCCGCAGGCCCTTGTGGGCACCGGGATAGCCGGTGAACACCAGGCCGGCCACGCGCGCGATCTCGCGGAAGCGCCTCTGCGCCAACTCGCTGGCATTCAGGCTGGCCAGCACATCCTCCAGCAGGTGCTCGGTCGAGAAAGCCGTGCCGTCGTCCAGCGGTGCGGTGTCCATCGGCTCGGCGGCGAGCAGCTCGAAGCCCAGGTCATTGAAGGCCAGCGAGTAGGTGTTGGGCTGCTGCTTCGCCAGCCGCCATGCCAGCAAGCCCGCCAGCCCCAGGTGCACATTGCGGCCAGCGAAGGGGTAGACGAACAGGTGGTGGCCTTCTCGCGAGCGGTAGGCCTCGATCAGCAGTGTGCCGGCCGAGGGCAGGCAGGACAGTCGCTGCTGCGCGCCCAGCATGGACGCGGCCGCCTGCAGCTCGGGCTCGCCGCGCTCTCCCCCGCTGGCACGTTCCAGCAGCTCGCGCACGGCATCGGCCATCTCGCTGGACCAGGCCATGCGCGCGCCGTTCCACACCGCCACCCGGCCCTTGGGGCGCACGGCCTTTTTCACATACGCGGTCATCTCGCGGCTGCGGACGAACTCCAGAACCCGGCCCGCAAAGACAAAACAGTCCCCGGGCGATAGCCGGGATATGAAACTCTCCTCGATGGTGCCCAGCGTACCGCCGCTCTGCCAGGCCACCTTCATGGCCGTGTCGCCGACGATGGTCCCCACCTGCAGCTTGTGGCGCCGCGCGATGCCGCGGTCAGGCACCTTGTACAGGCCCTCCACCAACGCCACGCGGTGGTATTCCGGGTACGCATGCAGGCTCTCGCCGCCCCGTTCGACGAAGGCCAGCGCCCAGTCGAACTCGGCCCGCGTGAGGTGGCGGTAGGCGTGCGCGCCGAGCAACTCCGTGTACATGTCGTCGGCCGTGAAGCCACCGCCCAGCGCCACCGTGACCAGGTGCTGCACGAGCACGTCCAGCGGCTTGTCGGGCGAATGGCGTTGCTCCACCCGACCCGCCATCGCCGCCTGGCGGGCTGCGGCGGCCTCGATGATCTCCAGCGTGTTGGTCGGCACGATGGTCACACGGCTTGCTCGCCCCGGGGCATGCCCTGAACGGCCGGCGCGCTGAAGCAACCGTGCCACGCCCTTGGCCGAGCCGATCTGCAGCACCCGCTCGACAGGCAGAAAATCCACCCCCAGATCCAGTGAAGAGGTGGCCACCACCGCCTTCAGCGTGCCGGCCTTCAGGCCCGCTTCGACCCATTCGCGCACGGCTTTGTCCAGAGAGCCGTGGTGCAGGGCGATCTGCCCGGCCCAGTCGGGCCGAGCCTCCAGCAGCAGTTGGTACCAGATCTCGGCCTGCGAGCGCACGTTGGTGAAGACCAGTGTGGTGCCGGTGGCCGCGTCGATCTCGCGCACCACCGCCGGCTGCATCTGTGCACCCAGGTGGCCGCCCCAGGTGAAGCGGCCGGGGTTGTCCGGCAACAGGGTGTCGATCACCAGCCGCTTGTCGATGCGGCCTTGCACCAACGCGCCGCGGTCGTGGCCGACCAGCGTCTGCATGGCCTCGCTCAGGTTGCCCAGCGTCGCCGACAGCCCCCAGATCACCACACCCGGGTTCCAGCGTTTCAGCCGGGCCAGCGCCAACTGCACCTGCACGCCCCGCTTGCTGCCGATCAGCTCGTGCCACTCGTCGACCACCACCGTGTGCACGCCTTGAAGCTCGGCGCGCGCGGCCTCACGGGTCAGCATCAGGCTCAGCGATTCCGGCGTGGTCACCAGCACGGTGGGCCAGCGCTTGTCCTGGCGGGCACGCTCAGCACTGGTCGTGTCGCCCGTGCGCAGGCCTGCGGTCCACTGCGGGCGCAGCTCGGCGATGGGCGCCGACACGGCCTTCAAGGTGTCGGCCGCCAGCGCGCGCATCGGCGTCAGCCACAGCACGCCCAGGGGCGGCGCGCCTCGACCGCCCACTGCCGGGCCGCGTGCGATGGCACCAAAGCTCACCGCGTGCGTCTTGCCCGAACCCGTGGTGGCGTGCAGAAGGCCGCTGTGGCCGGTGGCCATCGCCGCCCAGACCTCGCGCTGGAACCCATGCACCTGCCAACCGCGCTGCGTGAACCAGGCCTCGGCTCCGGCTTCGGCTTCGACATTCATGCGCTGACGATCCAGCCTTCCAGCGGGTCCATCGCCGCTGGCAGGCCATGGCCAGGCTGGCCGCTGGCCCAGCCGGCTTGCAGCAGGCACAGCACGGCGTCGAGCTTGTCGCCGCTGGCGTCGTCGACCAGCGCGTCGCGCTGCGCATGGGTCAACTTCAGGCGCAGGCCCAGCCGCGTGCGGCCCTGCTCCAGCGCGTCCACGATGTCCTTGCGGGCGATGAGCCGCTCGGGCGTCTGGCGGGCCTTGTCGTCGCTCTTGTAGGAGCGTGAGCCCACCAGTTCACGCGCCAGCAGGCCAGGGTAGGCCTCCAGCGCCACGCGCTGCGGGTCGCCCGGGAGCAGGCCCGGCAATTGCACGCCGGCGTCGATCAGTGCGGGCACACCGGCATGCAGCATGAACGCCACCGGCGGGTTGACCCACTTCATGCTGGGGGACGAGCCGGCGGGCCGATCACACGCACGGTGCGCGAACTTGCCGCCCACCGGCCGCGCATTGCAGAACGCGGCGAAGGTGCTGCGTATCTCGTCGCGGCTCAGGGCCGCGTAGTGGCGCATCAGCGGCAGCCATTCAGTGGGCCACCCGAGGGTTTCGACCAGCTCGCGCGGCAGGCCGAAGGGCAGGTCGAAGGCGCCGAGCCACGGGCCCGGCGTGGCCAGCAGGCGGGAAAAGCCGGCCGCGTCAGGCAGGGCCTCGATGGCCACCAACTTCAGCACGGCGCCGGCGCGCCGGCCCCACGCGGCAACGATGGGCTTGGCCCGCCGCGGCGCGCTGGAGAAATCGACGCCGAGCAGGCGCCAGTCGAGAGCAGGTTCAGACATGACCGCCCGATTGTGGCGGGCACCGGAGGCCCTTGAGGATTGTTGAGTTCGGCCCGGCCGGTGGCACGCCGTCTGCTGCTACGGTGCGTGCACATCAACACCGTGATCCGAGGAGACCTCCATGCCCCGTTTGCGCACCGCCCTGCCCCGATGGCTGGCCCCAACCCTGCTGGCCTGCGCCAGCGCCAGCGCCACTGCTGCGCCGGTGTGGGTGTCGATGGACGAAGCCGCCCTCCGGGTGCTGCAGTCCCAGCGGATCGACCACGACGCGGTGGAGCGCCATGCGGTCGCCGCCCGCGCGGCCGACCAGGCCGTTCGCCAGGACACGCTGGTGATCCTGCGCGCTGACGACGACCAGTTACACCGCCTGTCGTTGGCGGCTCACGAGGCGCTGCACCGTTGCGGTGGCTTCATGGTGCATGAGTCGCGCGAAGACGCGCGCCGCACCGTCGCCGCGCTGCAGCAGCACGCAGGAGGCGAGCGCCTGCGCACCCTCGCCACCGTGCCCAGCTACGTGATCGACGACAACGCCCAGGTCAACGCCCTGCTGCCTCAGTTGCAGGAGACGCAGATCCTCTCGACCATCACCAAGCTGCAAAGCTACAGCAACCGCTACTACCGCAACGCCGTGGGCGCAAAGGCATCCAACGACCTGGCCGCTGGCTGGGCCGCGCTGGCCGCCGGCCGCAGCGACGCCAGCGTCTCGCAGTTCACGCACCGGAACTTCCCGCAGAAGTCCGTCATCCTCACCCTGCGCGGCAGCGTGGCGCCCGACGAGATCGTCGTGATCGGCGGCCACCTCGACTCGATCAGCCCGAACGCTGTCTTCAGCCCCACCGGCAAGGCGCCGGGCGCCGACGACGACGCCTCCGGCATCGCCACCCTGCAAGAGGTGATGCGGGTGGTGCTGCAAAGCGGCTACCAGCCGGCGCGCACGCTCCAATTCATCGGCTACGCCGGCGAGGAGGCCGGCCTGCTGGGCTCGAAGGAAATCGCCCAGAGCTATGCCGCGCAAGGCCGCAACGTGGTGGGCGCCCTGCAACTGGACATGACGGCCTACCCGGGCGGCAGCAGCGACATCACGCTGATCAGCGACTACACCAACACCGCGCAGGACAACTTCCTCGCCGCGCTGACATCCGCCTACCTGCCCACTGTGCGGGTGGTGCGTGACGTCTGCGGCTACGCCTGCTCCGACCACGCCTCGTGGACGGCCCAGGGCTTCGCCGCATCGTTCCCGTTCGAGGCGCCGCTGGGCGCGGACAACCCTCACATCCACACCCCCAAGGACAAGCCGGTGAAGTTCGGCAACTCGGCCGCGCACGCGATCCAGTTCGCCCGCCTGGCGCTGGCCTACGCGGTGGAGTTGGGCAGCGACAGCGGCCCCGCCGCGCGCTGAGCCTGCCGCCGCACCGCGCTCGGCCTGCTGGCGGGCTCGCTCGGGCGTTCACCACCGGCATGGCAGCTTGTGCCACGATGCCGCATTGGCAACTGGC
>CAYJEC010000133.1:0-7879 GCA_964369025.1 uncultured Ideonella sp.
AGACCTGGCCGCCGTACGCCAGCCGCACCTGGGCCGATCCCAGCACATGGCCGGCAGGGTGCAGGCTGAGGCGCACGCCGTGGTGCACGATGGCCTCGCCGTATGGCAGGGTCTGCAGATTGATGTCGCCCAGCCGGGCTCGCAGCACGCCCTCTGATGCGGCCGATGCCAGGCAGTGGCCGTGGCCTGCCCGCGCATGGTCCGCGTGGGCGTGGGTGATCACGGCGCGGTCCACCGGCCGCCAGGGGTCGATGAAAAAGTCGCCTGCCGGGCAGTACAGGCCCTCGGGCCGCTGGACGATCAGATCCATGCGTGCGTGTGCAGCCGCTGCAGCGCCGGCAGCCGCACCGCGTCAGGCAGGAACGAATGCTCGGCTGCCTGCACCGCCATCGCGCCCAGGTCGGCCAGTGTCAGGCCCTGGTGCGCCAGCAGGATGGCCGCCTCCGCGCTCTGGCTGGTGCAGGACATCAGCGGGTTGTCCGTGTGGTAGCTGAGGCTGATGCCGGCCCGCCAGAGCGCGGCAATGGGGTGGGCCGCCAGCGAGGGCACGGCGCCGGTGTGCACATTGCTGCTCGGGCACAGTTCCAGGTGCAGGCCGAGCGCACGCACCTCGGCCAGCCGGGCGCGGCCCTCGGCGGTGCCCAGCCAGTCGCCCAGGCGCACGCCATGGCCGATGCGGCGGGCGCCCAGCGCCGCGGCCTCCAGCACCCGATCGGCAGCGTCGGCTTCGCCGGCGTGCAGGGTCATCGGCAGGCCGGCGTCGCGCGCCAGGGCCAGCGCACTGGCGTGATCGCCCGGTGGGTGGCCGGCCTCGGCGCCCGCCAGATCCAGCCCGACCACGCCCTGGCTGCGGTAACGCAGCGCCAGGCGCGCCACGCGCTCGCTGCGTGCGGCGGGTTCGTGCCGCATGGCGCACAGGATCAGGCCGCAGGGCAGGGCGCTGCGCGCCAGGCCGGCAAGCAGGGCCTCGATGGCGGCCTCTGCGCTCACCGTGTCGCTTTCCAGCAGCAATGGCGCCATGCGGAACTCGGCCAGCACGCAGCCCTCGGCATGCGCGGTCTCGGCGGCCTCGAAGGCCACCTGCTCCATCGCCGCCGGTTCGGCCATCGCCGCCACGGTGAGGCCGAAGCCCTTCAGGTACTCCGGCAGGCTGCCGGCGTGGGCGTGGGCGGCGAACCAGGCGGCCAGGCCGGCGGCGTCCTGTGCCGGGACGGGCAGGCCACGGGCGCGCAGCAGGTGCAGCAGGGTGGCGGGGCGCAGGCCCCCGTCCAGGTGCTCATGCAGCAGCACCTTGGGCAGGCGGCGCAGGGTTTCCGGGTGCAGGGAGTGGGGCATGCCGGATGCTAAACGGCCCGCCGGTGGCGTCAAAGTTGCTATCCTCCCGGCCACCTGAGCTGCAAGGTCCGTGACCCCATGCAACGCCCGCTGATCGCCACCCTGCTGGCTGCCCTGACCACCCTGGCGTGGGCCGACCCCGCCATCGTCTACGACATGGGCGGCAAATTCGACAAATCCTTCAACGAGGCCGCCTACCGCGGTGCCGAGCGCTGGAAGAAGGACACCGGCAAGGGCTACCTCGATTTCGAGATCGCCAACGAGGCCCAGCGTGAGCAGGCCATGCGACGCATGGCCGAACGCGGCGCCAGCCCGGTGATCGGCGTCGGCTTCTCGCAGGCCAGCAGCATCGAGAAGGTGGCCAAGGCGTTCCCGAAGCAGCAGTTCGTGATCATCGACTCGGTGGTCCGCCTGCCCAATGTCGAATCGGTGGTCTTCAGGGAGCACGAGGGCAGTTTCCTGGCCGGCATCATGGCGGCGATGGCCAGCAAGACCGGCAAGGTCGGTTTCGTGGGCGGCATGGACATCCCGTTGATCCGCAAGTTCCAGTGCGGCTATGAGCAGGGCGCGCGCTACGCCAACCCGAAGATCGAGCTCAGCGGCGCAATGACCGGCACCACCCCGGCCGCCTGGAGCGACCCCTCGCGGGCCGGCGAACTGGCCAAGGCGCAGTTCGCCAAGGGCGTGGACGTGGTGTTCGCCGCGGCCGGCGGCTCCAGCGTGGGCGTGTTCCAGGCCGCCAAGGACGCCGGCCGGCTGGCCATCGGCGTGGACAGCAACCAGAACCACCTGCACCCCGGCACCCTGCTGACCTCGATGGTCAAGCGGGTGGACGTGGCGGTCTACAACGCCGCGAACAAATCCACCCCTGGCATCACCGTGCTGGGCCTCAAGGAGGGCGGGGTGGACGTGGCGCTGGACGAGCACAACGCCAGGCTGGTGACGCCGGCGATGAAGGCCAAGGTCGATGCCGCGCGGGCCGACATCGTCTCCGGCAAGCTGAAGGTCACCGACTACATGGCTGCCAACGACTGCAAGCCTTGACCGCTGCGCCCGCACCGCCCCCCGATCGCGCCAGTGCGGTGGCGATGACGCGCATCCACAAGCGCTTCGGCGCGGTGCAGGCGAACGACGACGTGACCCTGCGCGTGGCGGCGGGAAGCATCCACGGCATCGTCGGCGAGAACGGCGCGGGCAAGAGCACGCTGATGTCCGTTCTCTACGGCTTCTACCAGGCCGACAGCGGCGAAATCGCCATCGACGGCCGGCCCGCGCGCATCCGCAACGCCCGCGAGGCCATTGCGCTGGGCATCGGCATGGTCCACCAGCACTTCATGCTGGTGCAGCCATTCAGCGCGCTGGACAACATCTTGCTGGGCGCCGAGCCGAGCTGGCACCTGGCGGCCGCGCGGCAGCGGGTGCGCGCCGAGTTGCAGGCCCTGATGCACGGCACCGGCCTGCAGGTCCGGCTGGACGAGGCGGTGGAGGCGCTGCCGGTGGGCGAGCGCCAGCGCCTGGAGATTCTCAAGGCCCTGTACCGCGGCGCGCGCATCCTGATCCTCGACGAGCCCACCGCGGTGCTGACCCCGGCGGAGACCGAGACTCTGTTCGGCACCCTGCGGCAGTTGCGAGAGCGCGGCTCGACGATCCTGCTGATCAGCCACAAGCTCAAGGAGATCGTGGCGCTGTGCGACCAGGTCACCGTGATGCGCGCCGGCCGCGTGGTGTTGGACACGCCGATAGCGCAGACCGGTGTGGATGCGTTGGCCGAGGCCATGGTGGGCCGCCGAGTGCAGCTGGGCCGCGCCGATGGCACCGTCGCGGCCCCCGCCGGCGATGCGTTGCTGAGCGCCAGCGGCCTTCAGGTGCGTGACGCCCACGGCGTGCTGCGCGTGGCCGATGTGTCGCTGACGCTTCGCGCGGGCGAGATCGTCGGCGTGGCGGGCGTCTCGGGCAACGGCCAGAGCGAGCTGCTGGATCTGCTGGCTGGCCTGTCCGCGCCCGATGCCGGGCAACTCGAACTCGGCGGCCAGCGCTTCACGCCCGGCCGCTGGCTCAGCCCGGCGCGCGCCCGCCGCCTGCGCCTGGCCCATGTGCCGGAGGACAGGCACCGCCGCGGTCTGGTGCTGCCTTTCGCGGCCTGGGAATCGGCGGTGCTGGGCTACCACCGCCTGGCGCGCTACGCCCGCCGCGGCTGGCAGCGGCGCACCACGATGCGCGACGACACCGCCCAGATGATGGCCGACTATGACGTGCGCCCGCCTGAACCTGAGCTGCGCAGCGCGCATTTCTCCGGCGGCAACCAGCAGAAGCTGGTGCTGGCCCGCGAGGCGCTGCACCAGCCTCAGGTGCTGCTGGTGGGCCAGCCCACGCGCGGCGTGGACATCGGCGCCATCGAGTTCATCCACGGCCGGCTGCGCGCAATGCGTGACGCGGGCGGCGCGGTGCTGCTGGTGTCTTCTGAGCTGGACGAGATCCTGGCGCTGGCCGACCGCGTGCTGGTGATGGCCGGCGGCCGGGTGACCGGCGAACTGCCGATCGCCCAGTGCAGCGAGGCCGCGCTGGGGCGGCTGATGGCGGGCATCGCATGAGCGCACAGGCCCATGAATTGCCGCGCTGGTTGGACGTGGGCGTGCTGCCGGTGCTCAACCTCGTCATGGCCCTGGCCGTGAGCGCCGGTGTGGTCTGGCTCAGCGGGCAGGATCCGGCGCAGGCGCTGGCCCTGCTGTTGCGCGGTGCCTTCGGCAGCACGCTGGGCATCAGCTACACGCTGTACTACGCCACCACCTTCGTCTTCACTGGCCTGGCGGTGGCGGTGGCCTACCACGCGGGGCTGTTCAACATCGGCGGCGAGGGGCAGGCCATGTTGGGCGGCATCGGCACCGCGTTGGTGGCGCTGTGGCTGGGCGACAGCTTCCCCGCCTGGGTGGTCCTGCCGGCGATGGTGCTTGCCTCCATGCTGTGCGGCATGGCCTGGGCCGCGGTGCCCGGGGCGTTGCAGGCCTGGCGCGGCAGCCATGTGGTGATCACCACCATCATGTTCAATTTCCTGGCCTCGGCCTTCCTCTCGTGGCTGCTGATCGACATGCTGAAGGACCCCGGCAACATGACAGTGGAAAGCCGCGCCTTCGGGCCCGCCGCGCTGGTGCCCGGCGTGCACGAGCTGCTGGCGGCGATGGGCGTTGACTGGCCACGCTCGCCGCTCAACCTGTCGGTGCTGCTGGCGGTGGCCGCAGCGGTGGGCGTGTACCTGTGGATCTGGCGCAGCACGGCGGGCTATGCCGTGCGGGCTGTCGGCTTCGCACCGGATGCAGCCCGCTACGCCGGCATCCGCCCGCCGCGCCAGGTGATGGCGGCGATGGCGCTGTCGGGTGCGCTGGCCGGCCTGGTGGGCATCAACGAGGTGGCTGGCGTGCACGGCCGGCTGCTGCTGGATTACGTGGTGGGCGCTGGCTTCGCCGGCATCGCTGTAGCGCTGATCGGCCGCAACCACCCGGTGGGGGTGGTGCTGTCCGGGCTGCTGTTCGGCGCGCTCTACCAGGGCGGCGCCGAGCTGTCGTTCGAGATGCCCGGCGTCAGCCGCGACATGGTGTTCACGCTGCAGGGCCTGATCGTCCTGTTCTGCGGCGCGCTGGGCCAGGTGGCCGCGCCGCCGCTGGCCCGTGCCTGGGGTGCCTGGGCAGGCATGCGGGTCGCGCGCCGTGGATGAGATCGCGCTCGGCACGCTGATCGCCTCTACCCTGCGGGTGGCCACGCCGCTGATCCTGTGCGCGCTGGCGGCCACGCTCTCCGAGCGGGCCGGCGTGATCGATCTCGGGCTGGAGGGCAAGATGCTCGGCACGGCCTTCGCAGCCGGCAGCGTGGCAGCGCTCACGGGCTCGCTGCCGCTGGCCTTCGCCGCGGCCGTCGCGGTGGGCGTGGCCTTGTCGATGCTGCACGGCTTTGCCTGCGTCACCCACCGCGGCGACCAGGTGGTGGCCGGCATGGCCATCACCATGACCTGTGCCGGCCTGACCGTGGTGCTGGGCATCGCCTGGTTCCACCAGGGCGGGCAGACCCCGGCACTGCCCGACGCAGCGCGGCTGTCACCCTGGTTCCGGAGCGCCAGCGAAAGCTGGTGGCAGCTGGCCCTGTTGGGCCACAACGGCCTGGTCTACCTGAGCCTGGCGCTGGTGGGTGTTGTGGCCTGGCTGCTGGGCAGCACCCGCTTCGGCCTGCGCCTGCAGGCCACCGGCGAGAACCCGGCGATGGTGGATGCGGCGGGCGTCTCGGTGGTGGCCATGCGCTACCAGGCCTTGGCGTTGAACGGCGTGCTGTGCGCGCTGGCGGGGGCCTACCTGGTGCTGGCGCAAAGCCCCAACTTCGTGCCCAACATGACCGCCGGCCGTGGCTACATGGCGATGGCGGCGATGATCTTCGGCCACTGGCGGCCGCTGGGCGCGCTGGGCGCCTGCCTGCTGTTCGGGTTTCTCGATGCGGTGGCCATCCGCCTGCAGGGCACGCCGCTGCCGCTTATCGGTGCGGTTCCGGTGCAGGCCATCCAGGCCTTGCCCTATGCCTTGACCGTGGTGCTGCTGGCGGGCTTCATCGGCCGCGCGCGGGCCCCCGGTGCCCTGGGCAGGCCCTACGTGAAGGAGCGCTGAATGGATGTCACCGAGGCCCAATGGGCAGATCTGCGCGCCGCCGCGCTGGCCGTGCGCGAGCGGGCCCATGCGCCGTACTCGCGCTTTCTCGTCGGCGCTGCCTTGCTGGACGAAACCGGCCGCATCCACGCCGGCTGCAACGTGGAGAACGCCGCCTACCCGCAGGGCCTGTGTGCCGAGGCCGGCGCCATCGCGCACCTGGTGGCGGCGGGCGGGCGGCGCATCGTGGCGGCCGTGGTGGTGGGCGAGGCGCCCGAGCCGGTCACGCCCTGCGGCGGCTGCCGGCAGAAGCTGCGCGAATTCGCCGCCGACGACATGACGATCCGCCTGGCCCACGCTGCGGGCTGGCGCGGTGGCTACACCCTGGGCGAGTTGCTGCCAGCCAGCTTCGGCCCGGCCCACTTGGCAGGAGACCCACGCCATGAATGACCCCAACGAACGGGTGGCGGAATCGGTGGCGCGGCTGCGCCAGCGCTGGGGGCGGGGCCTGCCCGAGACGGCAGTGCTGCTGGGCTCGGGTTGGGGCGGTCTGGCCGCGCGGGTGGAGGGCGCGACCGAACTCAGCTATGAGGAGCTGCCGGCCTTCCCTCGCCTGGGCGTGGGCGGGCATGCCGGCCGCCTGGTCATCGGCCGCATCGGCGGCCAGCCCGTGATGGTGCTGGGAGGCCGCAAGCACGCCTACGAGACCGGCGACGCCACCGTGATGAAGGGCGCCATTCGCACCCTGGCTGCCGCCGGCGTGCGCACGCTGGTGCAGACCAACGCCGCCGGCAGCCTGAACCCGGCCATCGTGCCAGGGCAGGTGATGATGCTGGCCGACCACCTGAACATGGCGCAGCGCTCGCCCCTGGTCGGCGAACATGGCAACGACCGCTTCGTGGATCTGGCCGGCGCTTACGACCCCGCCCTGCGCCAGCAGGCGCACGCGGTGGCCGTGGCCCTGGGCTGCCCTTTGGCCGAGGGCGTCTATGCCTGGATGCTGGGCCCGCAGTTCGAGACCCCAGCCGAGATCCGCATGCTGCAGCGCCTGGGCGCCGACGCGGTGGGCATGAGCACCGTGCCCGAGACCGTCCTGGCCCGGCACGCTGGCTTGCGCGTGCTGGCGCTTTCATTGATCACCAACATGGGCTGCGGCCTCGCTGCCGAGCCTCTGAGCCACGCGCACACGCTGGAGATGGCCAAGCGTGCCGGCGGCCAGGCCGTGGATCTGCTGTGCGCCATCCTGGCTGAACCTCACCCCATCCCCCATGCCTGAGCAGCACTTCACCGACCGCGCCGCCACGGCCCGTGCGGCCCTGGCCTGCCTGGATCTCACCCGCCTGAACGACGGCGACACCGAGGCCGACATCGAGCACTTGTGCGAGCGTGCCCAGGGCCGCTACGGCCCGGTGGCTGCAGTGTGCGTGTGGCCGCACCTGGCCACCATCGCCCGCCGCCACCTGCCAGCCACCATCGCCGTGGCGGCGGTGGCCAACTTTCCCGACGGCAGCACAGACCTTGCCCGGGTGGCCCGCGAGATCGGCCAGATCCGCGACGCCGGCGCTCAGGAGGTGGATGTGGTGCTGCCCTACGCCACTCTGCGGGCCGGCGACGAGGCAGCCGCCGTGGCCGTGCTGCACGAGGCGCGCCGCTCCAGCCGAGGCCTGCGGCTGAAGGTGATCCTGGAAACCGGCGAACTGGCCACGCCCGCCCTCATCGCGCGGGCCAGCACCCTGGCGCTCGACGCGGGGGCGGATTTCATCAAGACCAGCACCGGCAAGACACCCACGGGTGCCACACCGGAGGCTGCCATGGTGATGCTCGGCCAGATCGCCGGCCACCCCCTGGCCAGCCACTCAGCGGGGTTCAAGGCATCCGGTGGCGTGCGAACCGTGGCCGACGCGGCGGCCTACCTGCGCCTG
>CAYJEC010000134.1:0-7830 GCA_964369025.1 uncultured Ideonella sp.
AATTGACGGCGCTTCATGGCGTCGCTTTCTTCTGCGCGGCGAAGAAGGCCGCCAACCGGGTCGATGGCGGGCCACGGTGGGCCCGTGCCGGCCGTGGCACGCGCGGCCAGGGTTGAGCCGCGAGCCGGTCGTGCGCTGCAAGCACCCATGTGAGCTCGAGCATCCCGCCATGAACGACAACCTGACCCGAGGC
Organism: uncultured Ideonella sp.; assembly: GCA_964369025.1. Lineage (GTDB taxonomy): Bacteria > Pseudomonadota > Gammaproteobacteria > Burkholderiales > Burkholderiaceae_C > Ideonella. Next base: position 194 of record CAYJEC010000134.1, read on the forward strand.
CCCCCGAACGAGGGGGGTGACGCATGTCGGTCTGGCTCGCGGCAGCCCGTGTACCCCTTCGCAATCAGACGAAGCCGCCGCCCGACACCCCTGGTGTCACCGGCCGGCCCGGCTGCCTGCACCGCAGCCCTGCCGGGGCAGCCTTGGTGCCGAGTGAGGCGCGATGGATGAAACGGCAGGGCGGCCGGCGGCAACGCCGGTTCGACACCTGTCTTGTTTCATCAACTCATCGCTTCAGGAACCTCATCATGTCCACTTCGACCCACTCTTCCCCTTTCACCCGCCGGCGTGTCTCGGCGGCCCTGCTGGCTGCCTTGTTCATCCTGGGCAGCGGCACCGCCATGGCGCAGGTCGAGCCCGACGCCTTGCGCATGGCGCCGCAACAGCAGTCCGAACAGCGGTCCGACATGTCGTCGCCGACCAAGCCGGGCGTCAGCCGCACGGCCTGCCCGCACCCCATCAGCGGCGTGCGGGAGTTGAACTCGGGGCCCGGCACGCCGGTGATGTCCGACTTCCCCTCGCAGTACCAGTCCGGTGGCCTGTACGGCGGCCTGCAGGAGTCGGTCATCGGCCAGACCCAGATCAACAAGTGGTTCGGCCACACCTTCGAGTTCAAGCCCAGTGGCGGGAAATGCTGCAGCTACAACCCGGGCAAGCTGACCGTGGTCTACAAGTCCCTGACCGCGGGGGCCAACAACGACGGCAGCTATGTCGTGCACAACGGCCAGGTCGTCAACTTCAGCCCCACGGCGCAGTACATCTGGCCCGGCCAGACGGCCACGCTGGGTCAGACGATCACCAAGGTCTTCGCGGTCCCGCCCGGCATCATGGCCAGTGGCCAGGTGAGCTTCATGGCCCAGGACGACACCGCCGTGCTCAGCGCCCGGCTCGAAGGCACCGGGTGCTGCGTGGAGCCGACACCCGTTCAATAAGCCGCACCCCCCCGCCCGCCGCCGGCGGGCGGGGACCACGGCTCCAACGACCACCGCGCCAACAAGCACACCAACCACCACCCCGAGGGAGATGATCCGATGAACCTCCGCCGCACCCGCCTGGCCATCGGCATCGCCGTGATGCTGCACGGCCTGGCCACGCACGCGCAGCAGCCCGCACCCACCGTGCCGCTGTCGGCCCCACCCGCCGCGGTGCAAGCCAGCTTCGGCAACGAGCCGGTGGCGCCCGACGCCACGCTGACTCTGACCTTCGCCCAGCCCTTCCCGTACGGCCCCGGCCGCTTCGCGGTGATGGTGGGCGGCGAGGACGTGACCACGCAGTTCGAGCTGATCGCTCCCACCGTGTTGCGCGGTGTGTTCGCCGGCGCACCACTGCCGCCGGGCGACACGGTGCTGGCCGTGCACGGCCTGGGCGAGGGCAACGACTGGGCCGAGGTGGCGACGCTGCCGCTGAAGGTGGCGCCCCTGGCCGGTGGCACGAAGCGCACGCTGATCAAGCCCACGTTGGCCCTGCAGGCCAGCGCCCAACCCTGGGAGGCGCATTCGGCCGGTGCCACGCCGCCCGCGCGGCCGCGCTACGCCAAGGCCGCGCTGCAACTCGGGCTGGACACCGACCACGGCGACGACACCTGGGGCCTCAAGTCCAGCGTCCGCCTGGCGGCCGTCACCGACCGCACCGACGCCGTGCAGTACGCGAGCTTGCTCGGCAACGCCCGCCGCGTGGACCTGGCCAGTTACCTGGTCGAGGGCTTCTACGCCACGCCGGTGGGCAACACCAGCGTCTCGCTCGGGCAGGTGAGTGCTGGCAACCACCCCTTGCTGGCCAGCGGCGTCTCCAACCGGGGCCTGGTGGCCCGCCAGGCCCTGGGCAGCCGGGCGGAGCTGACGGTGGCCGCGCAGAACGCGCACCCGCTGGTGGGCACCGACAACCTGAGTGGCCTGGAGGACCGGGGCAACCGCGTCGGCCTGGCCTCGGTGGGCTACGAGCTGCTCGAACGTGCCGGTGGCCTGCGGGTGGAGGCCAGCTACTTCGCCGCCCAGGCCGGGCCAGCGCCCAGCCTGAGCAGCAGCAGCACGAGCACGCTGCGTGAGCGCAGTGCCGGCTGGGGCCTGCGCCTGATGGGCGCGACCGACGACAACGCCTGGCGCGCCGACCTGTCGTATGCCTTGAACGACTACACCAATCAAGGGGCGCCCGGCGGTACCCCCGGCGCCAGCCCCAAGGTGCAGGCCAGTGCCTACTCGTTCAGCCTGGAGCACGATCTGGTACAGGGCCTGGCGGTCTGGCCCGACATGCCGCTGACGCTGACCGCCAGCCTCGGCCGCGACCGCAGCGCGCCGCACTACCGCTCGCTCGGCGCCTTCGGCGTGGTGGAGGATTCGCTGCGCAACCAGCTCGCCCTCAGCGGCAGCCTGGGGCCGATCAGCGGCAACCTGGCCTACACCAGCCACGACGACAACGTCAACGATGTCGCCACCAGTTTCAAGACGCGCTCGCCCTCGCTCGAAGCAAACCTCAACCTGCCGCTGGGCACGCTGCTGGAACCCGGCGCCCCGCAGACCTGGTGGCCCATCCTCAGCTACACCTACAGCTACAGCCACAGCTTCATGGACCGGGCCTTCGCGCCCGGTGGCACGCCGCTCAGCCAGTTCACCGACGACCTGGCCACCACCCATTCGCTCGGCTTCAACTGGTCCGTGCGGCCGGTCACCTTGAGCTACACGCTGACCCGCGTGTTCCAGGACAACGAGCAAGCGGGCAACGAGCAGGCCGACTCGACCGACCTCAACCACAGCCTCTCCGGCACCTGGCAGATCAGCGAGGCCGCCTCCTTCAGCGCCAGCCTGGGTTGGAACCCTTACCGGGACCTGGGCAGCGGCATGGTGGTTTACCGGCAGTCCGCCAACGCCGGGTGGTTGTGGCGCTTCGGCGACCGCTATTCGCTCGGCATCACGGGCGACCACGCCGCCCACCGCGACAACCCCTTGAGCGACACCTACCGCTCCTACAGCGCGGCGGTGAAGCTGTCCAAGCTGTTCGACCTGACGCTGCAGGGCACCAAGCTGCCCGGCGAGTGGGTGCTGAGTTACCGCCAGGACCACAACGCCGCCCAGGTGCTGCCGAACCCGCAGCTGAGCGCCCGTTACCAGACGCTGAACCTGGGCATGAGCCTGGCCTATTGAGGGAATGGCGATGACACACATGACTCTGTTCTCTGCCGCGCGCGCCTGGCGCCTGGCCCTGGCCGGCCTGCTGCTGGCGGCGGCTCCGTTGACGGCTGCGCTGGCGCAGCAGGTGAGCCCCAAGATGGTCAGCATCTCGCTGGCGAACGGCGGAAGGATCGCGCTGCAGATCACGCCGGCGCCGCCTCCCAATGTGCCAGTCCTGGCCCAACTTTGCAAAAGTGTGGCGCCCTTGGTGGGTTCGTCCTACCAAGACGATCCTTGCCAGGGCGCGTCCGCGCCGCTTTCGCCGACAGTCATGGGCGGCCATTTCACGGCCAACGTGTCGAAAGCAAACCTTGCGTTGCTGCTGGGGTCTGGGCCAAGCACGGCACCGCTTTACCTCGTCATCAACGCGACTGCGCAGTTGCCCATCTTCCTGGTGGTCAAGGTCTTCGTCACCGGCCCGGACGTGAAGGAGATGCGCCTGAGCTTCCTCGACAACGGCGGCCATCAGCCGGTGGGCTTCTACCAGCGCGGCCAGGTCCTGCCGCCGCTTCAGGCGCAGATCCGGTACGCCGGGCGGGGCATGCTGCGCGCGCGCTGGGAAGTGATCCAGCCCGGCGACCCGGCGCCGACCTTGCTGGATCTGGTGCCCGAAGGCGACCTGGCCTGGCAAGACCGCGCCAGGCAGCACCGCTACACCGTGCTGCAGCGTGTGGACACCTACCTGCCACCGGTGGGCGTGGTCACGTTGGCCGGCCCCAGCCCGCGGCTGCTGCCCAACGACCGCGACGGCATGTACACCGTGCTGCTGCGCATCGAGCCCAGCGTGCTGCTGGGCGACTCCGGCGCATCGCCCATCGACGAAGCGCCGGCCTTCCTGCTCCCGGTGCTGCGCTACCACATCGGCGCCGCCACCGGGCCCGCGATGCGCGGCAGCGAAACCCCGCAGCCGATCAGCGTGGTGGCGCCGCAGGGCCTGGTCTTCAGCGACCGGCCACTGGCCTTCAGCTGGCACGCCCGGGCCGATGTGAAGCTCTACAGGCTGGAACTGGAGCGTGAGGGCCAGCTCATCTACGCCGCCCGCGTGCAACCCGATAGCGGTGCCGGCATCGCCCGCTTCACCTTGCCGGGCTTCGCACAACGCCAGGTCGGCACCCAGCCCGCACGCTGGCGGGTGGTGACGCTGGACAACGACGGTGGCGTGCTCAGTGAGAGCCGCTGGGTGGAGCTGCAATGGGCGGCCGTGAAATGAACCGCCACCCCGGGGTGGTGCGCGCCACCGCAGACGAGCCGGCGCCGCCGACGCAGCGTCACCACGGCACGGACCTCGACTGGCGGCTCAGCCGCAAGGAGTGGGCGGTCTTGCTGGCCGCGCTGGGCGGCATCGCCGTGCTGGCCTGGCTGTTCGCGCGCTGGCGGGCCGAGCCCGCGCAAAGCGCCAGCATCTGGCTGGCCATGGCGGCCCTGCAGTTCATCGTGGTGGTCACCTTCGCTTTCCGCCACGCCCGGCCGCCGCCCGGGCCCCGCATCAACACACCCGAGCGACGGCGGTATCTGCTGTTCACGCTGTTCGGCCGCGACCATCGGCTTGTGGTGCCCCTGCTGGTCGTGATGGCCGTCGTCTGGATCGGTTGGCACGGCATTGAAGCGGTTCGATGGTTCGGTGTTCAGACGTCCGGGCTGGGCGCCGTGCTGGCCGCACGTGGCCTGACGCTTCAGGCCAGCGGCTTCTGGCTCGTGGCCCTGCTGGCCTGGGCCGTGATCATCAAGCTGACGGTCTATCTGCTGCGCGCCAATGCAGGCTGGCGAGATGCCCTGCTGGCCGCCCTGCTGGGTACGCTCGCGCACCAGGCCGGCCAGTGGACGCTGGGCGGCCTGTCGGGCGCGCTGGCGCTGACCGACAGAGTCGTCACGGCCTGGCTCCCGAGCCTGCTGGCGGTGCTCGCGGGCGGGTGGCTCCTGGCCCGGCGCGCACGCTCGTTGCTGGGATCGCCGGTGGGCCCGCTGCGTGGCCTGGTGATGATGTCAGCGGCGGTCCTGCTCGCATGGGCCTGGCGGGCCGGCGCGCTGCTGATCTGGCCCCAGCTCACCCTGCCATGGCTGGCCCGGTGGCTTCAATGACGAGAACGGCGACGAGGCCCCCATGACCACCGACGACGACCACCGCCACTGGCTGCGCCTGATCGCCCTCCGCGACGCCAGCAGCGAGGCGGCGATGGCGCAGTTCTACCGCGCGCTTTCCGGCGCCACCTTCGCCTTCGTGCAGCACCGGCTGGACAACCCGCACGACGCCGAGGCGGTGGTGGTGGAGACGATGTACGAGGTCTGGCGCGTGGCCGGGCAGTTCAGCGGTGGCTCGCTGGTGAAGACCTGGCTGCTGGGCATCGCCCGGCACAAGCTGCTGGACAACCTGCGCCAACGCGGCCAGCACCGCCACGAGGACATCGACGACCATGCCGAGGCGTTGGCCGACGACAGCGCCACCGCCTTCGACCAGCTGGCCGGCCAGCAGCAGGCCGAGTGGGTGGCGCAGTGCATGGCGCGACTGGGCGACGAGCACCGCGAGAGCCTGCACCTGCTGTTCTACGAAGGCCTGAGCGTGGCCGAGATCGCCGAGATCCAGGGCGTGCCCGATGGCACGGTGAAGACGCGCGTCTTCCATGCCAAGAAGAAGATCAAGGCCTGCCTGGCCCGCTGGCTGCAGGCCACGGGGGAGGTCGTGAAAGACGCACTGACGGGCGGCCCCGGCCCCCTCCACCCGGACGCAGCACATGGCTGACACACCGAACTCCTCATCGCCCGGGCCACTGCCCGACGACTTGCGGCAAGCGCGCGACCGTGCCGAGGCGCTGCTGCCCTGGGCCGCCAACGGCACCTTGGACGCCGCAGATCAGGCCTGGCTCGACACCTGGTTCGCCAGCACCGAGCGCAGCCATCCCGGGCTGGTGGCGCCGCTGCGCGCCGAGCTGGCCTGGCTGCAGCGGACCGCGCGCGACCTGCAACGCAACGTGGTGCTGCCGGACCCGGAGCAGGGCCTGGACACGCTGCTGCGACGCATCGCCGACGAGAAGTCCGCCGCGCGGCAGGCTCCCGAACCGCAGCGCGGCGAGCCCGTCCGCAGCCTGTGGGGCCGCGCGCGAGCGTGGATCAACGGCCACGGCCCGCAACTGGCCGGTGCCTGCGCCGTGCTGGTGATTGCCCAGGCCACCACGCTGGCGCTGCTGGACCGTGGCGGCTCGGAGCTGGACCCGCTCGCCGGCGGCTCCGGGGTGGTCGATGTGAAAGGCACTGTGCTGCTGAAAGTGGCCTTCGCGCCCAAGGCCACCGAGGGCGACATCCGCCAGGCGCTGCAGGCCGCCAAAGCCCGCATCGTCGACGGCCCGAGCGCGATGGGGCTGTACCTGTTGCGCGTGAAGACCGGAGACGCCGACGCCGCGATGGCGCTGCTGAGCGCGCGGCCGGCGGTGGTGGAGTCGGTGCAGCGAGCGAACGGAGGCCCACGGCCATGAGCGATGCCCACCCCCACGACACGCCCCCCGTGCCCGTCGCCTGGCGGCCCGAGGTCTTCGGCGTTCCGATGCTGCAACGCGACTCGCCGTTCAGCTACGCCTGCCACGCCTGCAAACGCTGCTGCCAGCACTACCGCATCAAGGCCAATCCCTACGAGGTGCTGCGCCTGGCGCGGCAACTGGGCCTCACGACCACTGCGTTCATTGAGACATATCTGGTGGACGACGCCTACCTGCCTCACGACGATGAGGGGCACTGCAGCTTCCTCGGCGAGCAGGGCTGCACCGTGCACCCGGCGCGGCCGCTGGTCTGCCGCGTCTACCCGCTGGGCCTGCATGTGGACGGGCAGGGCGTGGAGCGCTTTTCGCACCTGCAGCCGCACCCGCGAACCGAGGGCGAGTACGGTGCCACCGGCACGGTGGACGACTACCTGCGCCAGCAGGGTGTGGCGCCGTTCATTGCGGCGGACGAGCGCTACCTGGCCGTCCTGCTCCGCCTGGCGGCGCTGCTTCAGAGCCACCCGGAACTGGCCGACACGCCCACCGAGGGCCTGCTCGACGCCGACCAGATGATCGACCGCTACCACCCCCATGCGAATTCGTCCCAACGGGACGACCCCGAGCAAGCCATGGCCTTGCACATCGCTGCCATCGAGCAGTGGATTTCCACCCACACCCCCCACCAGGAAACACCATGAACCCCACCCCCACGAAGACCCGCACGCTCGCGGCCACCCTGGCCGCACTGGCCACCTCCATCGGCGTGGCGCCGGGCGCCTTGCAGGCGGCGGAGACAGCCACTGCCGACAAGGCAGGCGCCTCACAGGCCGCCCAACCCGAACGGATGGTCAATAAGAACAATGGAGCTGCGGCGCGGATCAAAGAGAAGGCCGTGATCTACGACAAGTCAATGCCGGCGAAGGCGGCCAGCAGGGCGACTTTGGGCTCCACGAAACCCGCCTCCGCTAACGCGGCCAAGGCGGATAACACGATTTACAACACCTCC
>CAYJEC010000135.1:0-7775 GCA_964369025.1 uncultured Ideonella sp.
CGCGATGGTCTGGTTCAACGAGTCAGCACAGGTGCCCCCGCACCGTTGGACCCAACGCGTCAGCACCTGGTTGGCGAAGACGGTGCGGCGCCGCGTTTCATCTGCCGGCGTAGGCGGCACGACGGTCATGCGGCCCGGCTCGCGCCCGCCACACGGCGCGGCGCCGCTGACACAGCGCACGCCCTCGCCGGTCTCGCGCTCGGCTTCGGCCCAGATGGACTGCTCCAGGCGCAGCAGTTCCTGTTTGAGCATCGATCGCTGGTCGGCCGCCAAGGCCTGCCAAGCCGCCAGGTTGGCACCAAAGATGGCCATGCCCCAGCTGATGGGCATAGGGGACAGGTGGGACGTCAGCTCGTGCAGGCCGATGGTGAAGCCGGACATGCTGCCGGTGATCGCGCAGTCGACATGCCCGGTTCGCACACTCTGATTGAGTTCTGCGAACGGGGTGATGACCGACGTGGCACCCAGTGCCTCGACCCAATCGGCCTGGGTCGGGCTGGAGGTGCGGATGCGCCGGCCGTTCAGGTCGGCCAGGCCCGCGAAAGCGCGCTTGCAGAACAGCATCTGCGCCGGGTAGGTGTAGATGGCCAGCAACTCGATGCCATGGCGCTCGCGAAGCACCTTTTCAAGGTGCGGCCGGAATGCGGCCGTGTTTCGCTTCAGGCTGACCATGTCGGGGTTCATGCCGGCCAGATCAGGTGCGCCCAGCAGTGGCTCCGAGCCCGCGCTCTGCGATATAAGGGCGGTGCCGAACGGCACCACCCCAAGCTGCATCAGCCGGACCATGTCCTGGCCACGGATGCCCGCGCGGTCGAAAGCCACGATGTCGGCCCGCAACTTGCCACCAGACAAGCGTGGCAGCTCCTGGGTCCAGAAAGGCTCCTCGTGCCGGGTGAACTGGTTCACCCCTGCCAAGCCACCGACGATGCGCAGGGAGGTGGGTGCCTGCGCCCAGGCCGGCCAAGCCGCCAGCATGCTGCAAAGCGCAACCCACCAGAACCATGCCCGGGCGGCGAATGGATGCACGGATTGGAGGGGGCCAGTTGTCACGAATCAGAGGGCGGGCTGAAAGGCACCTCCAACGAGTATGGCAGACGGATTCGTCGATCACAACTCAGCGCATGAAGGCGCGCCACAATGGTGGCCCACTGCCACGACACGGGTGAACCCGACATGACACTGCTGATTCTCGGCCTGCTGGTCTTCCTGGGGGTGCATTCGCTGCGCATCGTGGCGCCAACGTGGCGCGATGCGCAACGCACCCGGCTGGGCGAAAACGCCTGGAAGGGCCTGTACTCGGTGGCGTCCCTGGTCGGCTTCGTGCTGATCGCCTGGGGCTACGGCCAAGCGCGGCAGCAACCGGTGGTGCTGTGGGCCCCGCCAGTGGCCACGCGCCACCTGGCCGGCGTATTGACGCTGATCGCTTTTGTGATGGTGGCTGCGTCGCAGGTCGGAGGCAACGCCATCCAGGCAAAGTTGCAGCACCCGATGCTGCTGGGCACCAAGGTCTGGGCCTTCGCCCACCTGCTGGCCAATGGCTCGCTGGCCGATGTGCTGCTGTTCGGCGGCTTCCTGGTCTGGGCGGTGCTGTGTTTTCGCAGCGCGCGCCAGCGCGGGCGGGTTCAGGTGACCGTGAGGCCAGGCCGTACCGCCATCGCGGTGGTGTCCGGTGTAGCGGCCTGGGCGTTCTTAGCCGTCTGGTCCCACGCCGCATGGATCGGGGTACGGCCTTACTAATGCAGGTCCTATTCTTAAGACGACTCTCTACACCAAACCGGCAAACGGCTCGACCCACTGGAGCAAGCGCTCGGTGGCCGCAGAGATCGGCATCTACACGATGCATTCGGCCTGAGAGTGGCGCTGCTTGCGCTGGTGAATGACTTGCCCGCCGAGAAAATTGAGCGCAAGTCGTGGCATGGCCGACCCGCAGCGTCTATCTGCTGTTCGGGGATGCCTCCTTCGAGGCCCTCTTCTGCCGCTTTTCGACCTTGGTTGCAGCTCTGATCGCTTTCCGCTCGGACTTCGGCAGATCGCCTTTGGTGCGCTGCTTTGCTCGGTCATTGCCGAGCCTGATGGCCATTGCTGCAATGATGTCTGCCAGTTCCACGATGGGAACGCGGTCGATCGTCGGCAGGAAGAGCCTTTCGCCCTCGACGACTGGCAATGGAAAGACTAGGCCCGGGGGCGCCAGCTTTGAATGAAGCGCTGCAACGTCGCTTGCCGTAGCTTGCGCGCAGCGTTCTCGTTGCGCCAAGCTCAGGTATTCGATGCGCGGGTCTTCGGCGAAGGTAGATTCAACGACCTCACGGCATAGGTTGCGGACTGCTGTCGGGATTCGGCCATCGATACATCCGCCGGGCATTTTCTCCAGGGCCAGCCATGTTGCACGAAGAGTCTCGAGAGTCTTCCAGCCGGGCGCCGTGTTGACTTCCGTGGACACGGGTATCCCAAGTCCCTCTAGACTTAAGCCTAGGAGGTCCAGTAGATCGGCGATGATGTCACCGCCGACAAGCAAGTCTCGCTTGTACGGGCGTACTCGGATCGATTCCCAGCCGAACACCGATGCCCAACGGGAGATGATGTCGAAATGGCTGGGCTTGGCCATGTAGCGCTCGAAGAATGTGTCGAAGTCCACCAACTCGTTGCCAGCCTTGGTGCCCAACACATCGCCATCTACCAATCCGCGTGCCAACTTGGTGCCTTGGGCGTACAACGATGCGGCATGCGCCGCATAGTCCCGGAAGTAGACCAAAATGGTGACAGGCCCTTCGCCGGCTAATTCGCGCAATTTGGTGAGGGCGGTGGGCTCCAGGTAATAGAACGACTCTTCGCTGATCAGCACCCGATGGTCAGGCTTCGAGTTCCGAAGCTCACGCAGCTCTTGCCATGCGGGGCCGCCAAGGCCGACAGTGCTGCGCAACTCGGCCTTCAGGGAATGGTGTTTGCCGCGATGCGTTCTGCCGACGGCGGGGTAGATGACACCTCGCGCTTCAAGGGCGGCAGCATGCTCTGTCAAGAATGCCTGCAAGGACGTGGTGCCCGTTTTCGGGGTGCCAATATGGATGTAGAGCATGGACAACGCAGGAAACTCCTCAAGTGTAGGCGGCCCGTGGTAGCCGGTCACCGCAGTACGGGCAATGCGGCGAGCTTAGGGAAAATGTCCCGAGCCGAAGATCGCGGCATTGACACCCGCTTCATTCATTGCAACGGCACATCGTAGTGGCGCGCGTCGTTGGTGTCGATACCGGGCCCTGGCGCATTGAGGATTGCGATGCGCCCGTTCAGGCAACAGTTCAGGTTTCGTCGGGGTCGCGCGGTCCGAACAGGCGTTCGAACAGCTTGCTGCCGATCAACTCACGCACCTGCAGGCCGTTCAGTGATTCTTCGAATGCGGTGCCTCGCTCGACGTCGAACAGCTCCAGCTCATGCCGGACCGGTGCCGGCTGGGTGTCGGCCCAGCCCCGGCTGGGCGGCGACTTCTTGATCCCCAGCGGAGGCAGGGCATCGAGTGGTGCCGGCCAGGTGAGCGGCGGCAATTCGGCGCGCGGCGCGGGGCGCGGCGTACGGGGGATGTAGGTCGGTTTCATCGCGGGCCTCCGTTGGGGCCAAAGGGCCCGGGGACAGCATGCCCGGAGGCTACCCGGGTCGCCGCCAGCGCCAAGCCCGGAACAGCGGGCCGAGCGCAGGCCAGTTCTGAGCTGCGGTCATCCGCCCGTCATGCCCCGGACAAGCCAGCGTCACGGGGCGTGCTTATGGTCTGCGCCTCACCTACCTGGAGGCATGCCATGTCGTCTTCCCCTTCCCTTTCCGCTGTTGCCTTGGCAACCCTGCTGGCCATCGGCGCCACGGCCGCCCACGCGGCGCTGCCGCAGTTGACGGGTGCACCGCTGGTCATCGGTCATCGGGGCGCGGCAGGTCATTTGCCGGAGCACACGCTGGAAGGCTATGCGCTGGCCATCGAGATGGGGGCTGACTTCGTCGAGCCCGATCTGGTGGCCACCAAGGATGGCGTGCTGATCGCCCGCCATGAGCCCAATCTGATCGCCACCACCAATGTCAAGGACATCCCGAAGTTCGCCTCGCGCCAGCGCGTGGCCATCGTCGACGGCGTGCCCGAGACCGGCTTCTTCGCGAGCGACTTCACGCTGGCCGAGATCCGCGAGCTGCGTGCCGTGCAGGCGGTGGGCGTGCGTGACCAGGGTTTCAACGGCCGCTACAAGATCCCGACACTGCGCGAGGTGATCACGCTGGTCAAGCAGAAGTCGCTGGCCCAGGGCCGCACGATCGGCATCTACCCCGAGACCAAGCACCCCACGTACCACAAGAGCCTGGGCCTGGCGCTGGAAGACCGGCTGCTGGACGAGCTGACACTGGCCGGCTGGAACGACCGCGCCGCGCCGGTGTTCATCCAGAGCTTCGAGACCGCCAACCTGCGTGAGCTGCGCGCCAAGACCAAAGTCCGCCTGGTGCAACTCGTGGACGCCGACGGCCTGAACCCCGACGGTTCGCTGAGTTTCGCCGCGCCCTACGACAAGCCCTACGACTGGGTGGTGGCCGGTCGACCGGGCCTGTTCAGCGACCTGGTGACGCCGGCCGGCCTGGCCGAGGTGGCCAGCTACGCCGACGGCATCGGCCCCTGGAAGTATTACCTGCAGTCCACCGCCTGCAAGGTGGTGGTGGCGGGCGCCTGTGCGGACGCCAACGGTGACGGCCTGGTCAACGAGGCCGACCGCACCGTGCTGCCAGCGACACCGGTGGTGGCCAACGCGCATGCACAGGGGCTGCTGGTGCACCCCTACACCTTCCGCAGCGAGGGCTCGCGCCTGCCGCTGGAGGATCTGGGCACCCCCACCAACGAGTACCAGCGCTTCTTCCAGCTGGGCGTGGACGGCGTGTTCGCGGATTTCCCGGACGCCGCCTATGCCGGCCGCTCGATGTACCTGCTGAAGGCTGCGCCGACCACCTACCGGCGCTGCCTGGTCAAGGACGCCGGCTGCTCACGTTGACCCAGGCGGCAGCCGGCCCTCGGGCTCGGCCGGCAGAGACAGCGCTTCGCCTTCGTTGGTGGAGCGGCTGACGGCGCGCGACACCGGCCACGCCTGGATCGCCTCGGTTGGCGTTGTGGGCATCAGTGCGGGCAGCGCGTCGGGCTCCTGCTGGCCGCGTGCCAGCCAGGCGCCCCAGTGCCCGGGTGGGATGATCACCGGCATGCGGTCGTGTACAGGGGCCATGGTCGCGTTGGCATCCCGGGTCAGGATGCAACAGGTCAGCAGCCACGGCGCATCCTCCGCTGCGCCCGGCGCGCGCCAAGCCTCGAACAGGCCGGCCAACGCGAAGAAGGGCTCACCGCCAGCGGGCGAGAAGTACCAGGGTTGCTTGAGGGCCTTGCCCTTCTCGTCCAGCCGTGGCTGCCACTCGTAGAAGCCGCTGGCCGGGATCAGGCAGCGGCGTTTGCGCAGGGCCTGGCGGAAGGAGGGCTTCTCGGCCGCGCTTTCGACCCGGGCGTTGTTCAGCTTGGCGCCGATCGAGGCGTCCTTGGCCCAATGAGGCACCAGCCCCCAGCGCATCAGCTCGCCGATGCGCTCGCCCTCGCGGCTCTCGTAGACCACCGGCACCTCGGTGGTCGGCGCGACGTTCCAGCGCTTCGGGAACGGCACCACCCGGGTCAGGCTGAAGCCGTGCACCAGCGTCGCCGGGTCGTAGGCCACCACATAGCGTCCGCACATGGCTGATACCTATTTGTCGATTCGGAAGTGATCCACCAGCCGCCAGCCCGACGGCAGCGGCTCGCGGGTGGAGCGGCGGCGCGGCACATGGTCGATGCCGAGCATGAAGACCTCCAACCCGGCCGGCGTCAGCTTGAACCGCAGGAAGCCCTTGTGGTGCGGGCAGGCCAGCGAGCCGAAGGCGTTGTTCGGCAGCTGCCTGAAGCCGGCGCACGCCACCGCCAGGTATGCGCCGAACAGCAACCCCCCGAAGGTGACACCAGCCAGCCCCACGGCCACCCACGTGGCCAGCGCCAGCAGGGTGTCTCGCAGCGGCCCGGGCCAACCGGCCAGGGCGGGGAACGCCGGTACGATCAGGTGGCAGGCCCACCAGTACAGCACGAAGATCAGGTAGGCATGGGCCATGCCGTGGCTGAGCCCGCCCAGCACACGCCATGGCTTGGCCGCCGGGCCCTCCCAGGCCGTCTGCACGCAGCCGGCCAGCATGAAGATGTTGACGAAGGCCGCGAAAGGGCTGAACACCATCGCCTTGAGCCACAACCACGCCGCGCCGCCGAACGGCAGCTCGGCCATCGGCGCGAAACCGTCAGGCCGGTAGCTGGCCGAGAACACGCCCGAGTTCACGTAGGCGTTGAAGCCATACAGCACACCCAGGCACAGCGCAAAGCCGAGGTTGGAGTTCCATAGTTCGGCCAGGGTTCGGGCCAGACCCAGCGCCCACGGCGGGCGTGAGAAACGCACGGTCAGCAGCGCCCACAGGTTGGTCAGTGCCAGCAGCCGGGTGCGATGCGGTGGCGGGAAATCCACGGTGTGGTCGAAGCCGGCGCGGTGGGTGCGGTCGAACCCCGCTTCGGCGTTGGCGCCGACGCCGCCGCAGGCCACGCCCACCCGCACGCGCCGGCCGAGGTCGTCGCTGGCGGCCTGCATCTCGGGCCGGCGGTCCACCACCTTCGGGGCCTGGATGTCGATGCTGTGTGTCGGGTGCAGAAAGGCGCCCCCGGAGCCACAGATGACGAGACTGCTGCAGCGGCCGGTGAGCGGGTCGGCCGCCAATGTCTCGCGGCTGTAGAGATGCAGGTCACCGGCCAGGCGCAGGCGGATGCGCGCACCATGGGCCTCGATGAGTGCTTCCAGCCGCTGGTAGCGGCGTGGGTAGCCGGCAGCAGCCCCGTCGCCCAGCGGCCGTGTCCAGTACGGCTCCGGGTAGACCATCAGCACATCGTCGCCCGGCTGGATGCCTCGCTCGTTGTCGGGTGCCAGCAGCGCCGCAAAGGCCTCGAACTGCTGCCGGTCCAGGTCGCCCACCAGCGCAAAGTCCAGGCCCAGGATCCAGAAGCCCCGTGGCAGGCGGGTGGCGAAATAGGTCTGCCGCTGCGGCGTCCGGGCACCGATCACTGCCCCCTGGTCGTAGTTGACGAAGTAGCGGCAGAAGGTCGAGGCCGAATCGAACCAGTCGTGGTTCTGCGGAATGGCGACGATGAACTTGCGCGGCGCAAAGACCCGCCCGTGGCCACTGCCCGGCTGCACGAACCGGCTGGCGCGATCCTGCGCACCGCTGAGCATCTCGATGAACCGGTACTGGTACGCCAGCGGGCTCGCGCCGGGGTAGGCCAGGTCGCCGCCCAGCACCAGCAATTCGCCTTCGGGCAGCGTCACCGAGGGGCCAGCGGGGGTGTCAAGCGTCAGCGTCGATGCGAGCAGGGCCTGGGCGACGGTGAAGCTGGCATCGCCACCGTCACCGGTGTCCGACAGGAAATCGAACCAGAACGGGTCGGCCTCGGAAGCCGGCCGGGCCGACAGATCGACCGGCGTGAGCACCGGCGAGAACGTCTCGCGGCGGTCCATGTTGCGCTGGAAGTCGGCCGACTGAACCAACTCACGCCCGGCCTGCCACAGCACGCCGGGGGCGTACCAGGCCACGGGCCGCCGCTCACAGGGTGGTACGTTGGATCCGAGCTGGGGGTTCATGCGCGGATGCTAAGGCAGCATCGTGCATGGCCGGTGGTGCCGATATCCCGGCGCTGGGTGCCCCGCGCCAAGCGGCCAGCG
>CAYJEC010000136.1:0-7775 GCA_964369025.1 uncultured Ideonella sp.
CCGAGCAGCACGAAGTTCGCGCCGGTGAACCAGGTGGTGATGGTCTTGCCCTTGCCGGGCAGCGCGAGGATGAAGTCCAGAGCAAATTCAGCTTTCGCGGCGACCACCACCTCGGCGTCACAGGCGTCGGGACGACCGTAGCGGATGTTGTCCATCGCGCTGGCCGAGAAGATCACGCTGTCCTGCGGCACGATGCCGATGCGGGTGCGCAGTTCGGCCAGCGATGCCTCGCGCACATCCACGCCGTCCACCATCACGCTGCCGGCGCTGGCGTCGTAATAGCGCAGAAGCAACTGGAACACGGTGGTCTTGCCTGCGCCGCTGGGGCCGACCAGGGCCACGGTTTCGCCGGGCCGAACATCGAGCGTGATGTCAGACAAGGCCGCCTGGTTCGGCCGCGACGGATAGTGGAAGCGGACGCCCTGCAGGCGCACGCTCGATCCGCGCTCGGTGGGCGGCAGGGCGCGTGTGACGGCGGGCTCCTCGACAGGCGAGCGAGCAGCCAGCAACTCCATCAGCCGCTCGGTGGCGCCAGCGGCGCGCAGCAGGTCGCCATAGACCTCGCTCAGCACGGCCACCGAACTGACCAGCACGATCACGTAGAGCACCGTCTGGCCGAGGTGGCCGGCCGTGATGTCGCCGCGGATCACCGCCTGCGTGCCTTGGTACAGCCCCCACAGCAGCGCGCCAAAGGTGGCGGTGATGATGAAGGCCACCAAGACCGAGCGCACCCGTGTGCGCTTCTTGGCGGTGTCGAAGGCCGCCTCGGTGGCGGCGTCGAAGCGTGCCGCCTCGCGCCGCTCCTGCGTGTAGCTCTGGACCACGGGGATGGCGTTCAAGACCTCGGCAGCGATGGCGCTGGAGTCGGCCACCCGGTCCTGGCTGGCCCGGCTGAGCTTGCGCACCCGGCGGCCGAAATACAGCGCCGGCAGCACCACCAGCACCAGGATGCCCAGCACCTGGCCCATGACATAGGGGTTGGTGAACACCAGCATGCCCAGCGCGCCGATGCCCATCACGGTGTTGCGCAGGCCCATGCTCAGGCTGGAGCCGACGACCGTCTGCACCAGCGTGGTGTCGGTGGTCAGCCGGCTCAGGACTTCGCCCGTGGCGGTGGTCTCGAAAAACTCCGGGCTCTGCCGCACCACGTGGGCGTACACGGCATTGCGCAGGTCGGCGGTGACCCGCTCGCCCAGCCAGGTGACCATGTAGAAGCGCGCCGCCGAAAACAGGCCCAGCGCCGCGCCGACGGCGAACAGTGCACCGAAGTGGCTCCGCAGGGCCATCAGGCGCTCGCCGGGCTCGGCGGCGACCAGGCCTTCGTCGATCAGCGTCTTCAGCGCCACCGGCAGCACCAGCGTGGCGGCGGCTGCCAGCACCATGAAGGCCACTGCCAGCACGATGCGCCCGCGGTAGGGAGCAAGAAAGGGCGTCAGCCCCGAAAGGGAGCGCGGCGACTGCGCCTTGGCGCGTTCAGTGGGAGGCGTGGACATATCCGCCAGTGTAGGCAATCGTCAAGGAGGGTCACACCTGCACGAAACGTCAGCCTGCACCGGCACCGTGATGGCTACCATCTGCGGAACTTCTTGCCACCCGCCGATGACCGCCCTCCACGACATCGACGAATTGCTGCCCCACTTGCGACTGCTCGGCACCGCAGAGTTGCATGTGCGCGGCCAGGTGCTTCGCAACTTCGGCGGCCGCGGCAGCGCCTTGCTGCTGGCCCGGCTGGCGTTGGCACCGCGCCAGGCCCACCCGCGCGAAACCCTGATCGATCAGCTCTGGCCCGATGCCGACATTGACGCTGGCCGCAACCGCCTGCGCAATGCCCTGTCGGTGTTGCGCACGGCGCTGGCCGATGCCGGGTGCGAGCAGGTCGTGCTGGCGGACCGCGACAGCCTGCGCCTGGCCCCCGGCGCCCTGGTCTGTGACGTGCACCACTTCGAAGAGGCCGTTCAACGCCATCAGTGGCTCGACGCCCGCCACATCTATGCGGGCGAGTTGCTGCCGGGCCACTACGAAGAGTGGGTGGAGGACGAGCGGCAGCGGCTGGCCCGCCTGGCGGAACGCATCCCGCGCCACTTGCCGGCCCTGAATGCCGACGAACAGCAGGCGATGGCGCTGGTCGACCGCGCCGGCCTGTTGGCTCGGCGGGGTGCGCCCGGCTTCGAAGCCCGGGCGGTCGAGTTGCTGGAGCAGGCTGTCCGCCAGGCGCCGGCCTTTGGCTTGGCCCGGACCCGGCTGGCAGGTACCCTCTACAACCGGGCGCTGCGCCTGGTCGGGCCCGAGCGGCGCAGCCAGTTCCAGCGCGCTCGCGAGGAGGTTGATGCGGCGGTGAAGCTCGACCCGATGGACCCGAGGGCACGCGCCATGTGGTTGGTCTACCGCTACCGGCACGAACTGAATTTCTGGCAGACGCGCGACGCGCTGCTCGATCTCGCCGAGCGTTTCCCGGAATCGCCTGTGCCGCTGAACGCGCTGGGCATCGTCTACACCGATGTGGGACACGCCGCTGAGGCAGAGGCCTGCCAGCGCCAGGCGCACCGCCTGGAGCCGCTCAATGTGATCGGGCTGTACAACATCGGCGCGGCGCGCATGAACGGCTACCGCTACGCCAGTGCGCTGGAGGCTTTCGACCAGGTGCTGGAACTGGAGCCGGACCATGGCGTGGCCCAGGTCGGGCGCTTCTTCGCGCTGGCCGGCCTGAACCGGCTCGACGAGGCCGCAGCACAGGCCCGGCGGGCGGCCGAGACGGGTGCCATCGGCGCCGACGAACTGGGATTCTATGACGCACTGTGTGCTCACTGGGCCGGCCGGCCCGAGGAGGCCCGCCGCCTGTACGCTTTGCCCAGCACGGCCGCGCTCTGCGATCGAGAGGCCGCCTACGCGGTGCTGCGCGACGCGCATCTCGGCCGCTGGGATGCTGCCTTGGCAAGAGTGCAACAGATGCGTGCCGACGGCGACCCCGGCCTGCTGGTGGTCTTCGGCTCCCGTAACGGGCTGGACACACGGCGCGACGCCCGCTTCGAGGCGATCGCCTGCGAACTCGGCTGGCGCCCGCTCGGCCAGATGCTCGCGGACGCAGCCCGAAGCCCGGCAGCGCCCTAGAGGTTGCCTGCGAACAACTTGCGGATGAACATCTTCTTGAAGCTGGTCGCGTCGTCCAGCCCCAGCCGTTCCAGGTAGGCCGGCGGCGCATCACGGCTCTCCCACAACGACCGCACGGCCATCGAGACCAGTTCCACTGGGTGCTGCGTGGCGCGCTTCAGGCGTTTCAGGGCGCGCACGATGTGCAGTTCGTCCTCGGTGAGGTCGGTGCCGAACGGGAAATCCGGCAGCAGGCCGGCCTGGCTCCAGGGGTGAAGCTTCTCGTCCAGCATCTCGGGCAGGTTGTGGCGGTGCGCCTCGGGCACCTCCCAGCGGCCATCCAGCTTGCCATGCGCGCGGGCGCTGGCCACCAACTCGGCCTGGAAGCGAGAGTCCGCGATGCAGATCAGGCGTTGCACCACCTCGCTGTCGCTGCGCCCGCGCAGGTCGGCCACGCCGTACTCGGTGATGACGATGTCGCGCAGATGGCGCGGGATGGTCACATGGCCATAGCTCCAGACGATGCTGCTGTGCAGGCCGTCCTTGTGTTCGTGGGTGGAGCGCAGCATCAGGATCGAGCGGGCATCGGGCAGCGCGTGGGCCATCGCGACGAAGTTGTATTGCCCACCAACGCCGGAGACGACCTGGCCGCTTTCCAACCCGTCGGAAACCGCAGCGCCCAGCAGCGTGACCATCATCGTGGTGTTCATGAAGGAGGCGCCGCGCCGCTGGGCGCGCTTCAGCTCGCTCTCGCCGGGCACGCGGCCATCGAGCTGGTTGATGAAATCGATGCGGGTCATGTCGATCTTCGCCAACTCGGCTTCCGGCATGCGGCGCAGACGCTCGTAGAAGTCGTTCGGGCCGAGGAAGAAGCCACCATGCATCACCACGCCGTGGGCCAGCCGCGCGCCCAGCAGGTGGGCGTTGATCGCCTCGGCATGTGCAGGGTCGTCCAGGTCGTTGCGCAGGCGCTGGTCACCCAGCACCAGATGGTCGCCTTCCAGCGACACGCCCGGGCGCAGCACGCCCCAGTGGACCAGCCAGTCGACCTCGCCCGCGTCGAGCGGCGAGCTGATGCGCCCGGCCCGGCGCAGGGCCGCCAGGGTGGCCGGGCCAACCACGGGGCTGTCCAGGCTGCTGTCGTTGAGCAGGCGTTGCAGCGTGGCGTCGCCAAACACCTCGCGCCGCACAATGGCGGCCTCGATGAGTTGCAGGAAGCCATTGACGAACATCTCCGAGCAGCCGTAGAGACCCTGGTCGAAGCGGCCGACGCGGCGGCTGGCCAGATCACCCGGCGGGCAGATCGAGCCGAGGATGCGCTGGTACTCGTCGCCATGCCGATCACGCACGATCAGCGCCTGCGCGATGGCATCGCCGAGCGAGCCGATGCCGATCTGCAGTGTCCCGCCATCGGCCACCAGGCTGGAGGCGTGCAGTCCGATCGCGTAGTCGGCGGTGCTGACCTTGCCGTTCGGCGGCCCGAAGAGCGTGTGCGTGGCCACCGGGTCGGTGACGACGATGTCGAAGAAGCCAGGATCCACCTGAGCGTGGTTGGGCATGAACGGCATCTGCCGATTGACCACGCCCACCTTCAGCAGCGGCTGGCCAATGGCGGCGTAGCGCTCGGTGACCTCGAAGGTCACGTCCGGGTTCGACGACAGTGACAGTTGCCAGCTAGCACTGCCGGTCTCGCCTTGCGCCGCCACCGCCTGGGCGATCACATTCATCCCCTGCACGGCCATGTCGCGTGCCACGAAGGTGTAGTTGGTGGAGATGAAGTTCTGCTGCGCTGCCTCGTTGCCGAGGTAGTCGCCGGTCTTCATGAAGAACTCTCGAATCTCGATGTGCGGGGGCAGCAGGCCAGCCCGGCTGTCCTTCACGTAGTCCAGATCGGGGTAGTCCTGAAACACCCGTTCGACCAGCGGGGCCAGGAAGTGCGCTTCCAGTTCGCTCTTGCCGACCGGGCGCTCCAGCGACAACGCGGTGATGATGCGCAGGCGTCGCGTCGGGTTGGCCTTGATTCGCTGGTACAGCGCGTTGACGAACGGGTTGGGCTTGCCGATGCCCAGCGGAATGCCCAGCACGATGTCGCCGGGCACCCGGTCCAGCACGGCATCGACGGCGGTGTCCAGGCGGTCGATCAGGGTCGGAGCGGGCAGGGCCATGGCATGCGGTAGTTCAAGGTGAGGAAGCTTTCAGTGTCTGCCTGCGTGCCGGCCCCGTGCTTGACGAAAGGCAAGGCCGGCCGGCGGACCGCCACCCCCCGCCTGGCGACTTCCGTCACACCGGCCGGAAGCGCCCCACCCTCAAGGGCGCCCCAAGATGGCCGATTTATGTTGGAATCTCCCGACTCTCAGACTGGAATCAATGGTGGTTTCAACCGACACCGACCGCAAGCGCGATGCGCACCCCGGCTGGATGCAGGCCCTGGTCAGGCTGGCCAACCGGGCCAGCGTGGGTTCTGCCTGGGCATTCCAGATCGGGGTGGCCCTGACCGTGGCTGTGGCCGTGGCGGCGATGCTGGTGCTGCTGGACGGCGCCACCTGGCTGACCGCACTGGGCGCTGGCGCCATCGCCTTGTTGCCGGCGCTGCTGGCTGGGGGAGCGGCCTTGCACCTGGCGCGCGCGCTTGCCCAATCGTCGATGCAGCAAGAACTGCTGATGGTCGATGACGAGCTCACCGGCGTCAGCAACCGCCGCCAGTTCCTGCGCCTGTCGGAGCGTGAGTGGGCCCGCTGCCGGCGCTACGGCGACGATGGCGCCTTGCTGCTGATCGATGCCGATCACCTGCGCAAGATCAACGACAGCATGGGCCAGCGATGTGGCGATGCCATCTTGTTGGAGGTGACGCGCCGGGTCAATGCCACGCTGCGCCAATCCGACCTGCTGGCCCGCTTCGGGGGTGCCGAACTGGCCGTGTTCCTTCCCCACACCGATCCGTTGGGCGCGCTGGATGCCGCCGAGCGTATCCGGCAGCAGGTGGCCTCGGCGCCGTTCCGCTGGGAACAGGCGCACGTGGTGGCCACGGTCAGCGTGGGCGTTGCCCATGTCCACCTGGGCCAGGCCTCGCTCGACGGCCTGATTCAGGAGGCCGAATCGGCCCTCCAGGCGGCCAAGGAAGCCGGCCGCAACTGCGTGCGTGCTGCACCGATCCAGCCCCGCCGCAGCGGCGAGACCAAGTCCGTCACCTCCTGAGTACCTGCTCGGCGGGCGGGGCTGGTACCCCGGCACCGGGTGCCGACCTCAGGCTGGCACGCGGTAGTCGCCGGCGCTCATCAGGTCGATGCCGCACTTGAACTCGCGCGCCCAGGCGATGAACTCGCCCACCGCCGGGCCCATCAGAGGCGCGCCGTGTTGCGGCACCATCATGCGGATCGGCAGGCCCTGCACCATGTCCGCCCACAGGCGCAGCACCTTGTTCGAGACCATGTAGCGGCGGTGGAAACGCTCCATCGCGGGCAGCAGCGGCGACAACGAGTCCACCGGCTGCCGGGCCACCTGCCCGCCGACCAGCGAGACGCCCAGGTCGCCCGAGAACAGGATCTGGCTCACCGGGTCGTAAAACTGGAAGTTGCCTTCGGCGTGCAGGAAGTGCGCCGGCAGGGCGATCAGGTCGCTGCGCCCGATGCGGATGCGCATCCCCGCATCCGGGATGCCGACGATCCGGCCTGCGGTCTTGCCAGGCTTGCAGAAGTGCGGCACGAAACGCTCCCAGACCGTCGACACGTAGATCTTGGCCTGGGTCGAGGTGGTCCAGCGGTCCAGCGAGGCGATGATATCCGGGTCGGCATGCGAGGCCAGCAGGGCCGACAACCGCTGCGGCGGGAAGTGCCGGGTCATCGCCAGGTACAACTCGCTGTAGGCGAGGTTGCCCCCGGGATCGATGATCGCGCCGGTGTCCTGGTCCACGATCAGGAACTGGTTCGATTGCACCGCTTCGTCGGCGTGTTGCTCCTGACCGGGCGCGTGGCCGAGGTCTGTGAACATGAGACAGCGGTGGCCGTCGCGGTCGTAAAGGGTGACAGGCATGCGGCACTTTAGGAGCGCGCTGGCCGCAGCCAATTGACGCGAATCAAGCCATGGCCCGGCCAACCTTGGTCAGAACCTGTTGCGCCGCAGCCGGGTCGTCTGCCACCACCACCTCACGGGCCATGCCGCGCAGCCAGGTGAGCTGCCGCTTGGCGAGCTGGCGGGTGGCGGCCACGCCACGCTCGCGCAGCGTCAGGCCCAGCGCGGTGCTTTCCAGCCCGGCGTCCAGTGCGTCCCAGGCCTGGCGATAGCCGACACAGCGGATCG
Organism: uncultured Ideonella sp.; assembly: GCA_964369025.1. GTDB lineage: Bacteria > Pseudomonadota > Gammaproteobacteria > Burkholderiales > Burkholderiaceae_C > Ideonella. Next base: position 7,384 of record CAYJEC010000136.1, read on the forward strand.
ATGGGAGCCCTGGGTGCAGGTCACCGCGTGCGCGCAAGGCCCGCACCTCGTCGAGGAAGCCACTGTTCATCATGTTGTCGAAGCGCTGCGCGATGCGGCCGTGCAGCCACCCGCGTTCGGCAGGTTCGAGCGACAACAGCAGGTGCTTCGGTGCCGGCACCGGTGCCGTGCCGCGCGAATGGAAGCTGGACAGCGGCTGGCCGGTGAGCCGGTACACCTCCAGCGCCCGCTGGATGCGCTGCGCGTCGTTCGGCGCCAGGCGGGCCGCCGTGACGGCGTCGACGTCAGCGAGCCGCCGGTGCATCTCTGGCCATCCGACCTCAGCGGCCGTGGCGTCGAGTTCGGCCCTCACGCCCGGGTGGGCGGCAGGCAGGGGGTCGATCCCGTCGACC
>CAYJEC010000137.1:0-7756 GCA_964369025.1 uncultured Ideonella sp.
CACCCTGCAGCATCGGCAGCATCTTGGCCCACGCCTGGCGGTTGGCAGTGCGTGAGCGGCGCAGGAACACCCAGCGCTCGATCGCGATCGCCAGGCCCATCGACATGATCAACAGGCTCGGGTACAGGAACACACCACAGTCCTGAAAGAACTTCACGGCCGTCTGGAAGGCATTCATCAGTCAATCTCCGAAAACAAAGTGCAAGTGCTAGGACGTGGCCGGGGCCAGGAATTCAGGGTTTGGCGGCGGGTGCCGCCGGTTGCGGGCGGGTCAGGGCGTCGTACTGGATCTGACGGCGGAAGACGTCGCGGTCGACCGGCGCCAGCGCCTCGTCGAGCACGCTCACGGTCGGCCTGCCTGCCAAGTCGCCGGGCAGCGGCTTCTTCCACGGCACGATGTACAACACCTTGGGCAGTTCCCGGTTGCCGATGATCTGGGTGCGGTCGATCTCGGCCTTGTCCTGTGACCAGGCCGAGCCAATCGCCAGCAACAGCATGATCGGCACACCCAAGCAAGACCTGAGCCTCATGACGATTCCTTACTGGCAGGAGCAGGGGGAGCGGCAGCCGGGGCAGCCGCCGGCACGCGGTTCTTCAGATCGGCCACCCACTTGCCGACCGCTGTGTCGCCAGCCGGTGTGAGCGCCAGATAGCGGCTGTACATCGCCAGCGCCTCGGCCGGCTGGCCCAGGTACAGGTCGTGCAATATGCCCAGATTGAGGCAGGCGGTGGCATAGCTGGCGTCCGCCGCCAAAGCGGCCTCGTAGGCTTCGCGGGCCTTGGCGAACTCACCCTGCTGGCGCAGCGCGATGGCCTGCTGGTTCAGCGCGGCCGGCGGGCTGCCACCGGTATCGGCGCGTTCGGCTCGGGCCCAGCGGCCTGGGCGCAGTTCGCGCAAAGCGCTGAAGCTCTTCCGGACCCATTCGTCGTAGAAGCCCTCGGCCGACCTCCGGGCGTTCAGTTCGTGCAACTCGATGGCCTTCTCCTCGAAGGGAAAGGCCTGTTCCTCCAGCAGCACGTTGTACTGCTCGAGCTCGATCTTGTTGAGCTTCTTGGGGCGCTGCGAAGTGAGCAGAGACTTTCCGAAATCCTGATAGAGCGCGCCGATCTGGAAGGTGGAGGCGGTGACGACCTCGGCCACGCCATAGTCGGCGGCCACCGAGTAGGCCTTCAAGGTCTCCTGCAGTTTGGCCTTCTTCAGCGTCAGCTGCCGCTGCAGGGGCTCGACCAGGGCCACCTTGCGGTAGTCAGCCGCCACCGGTTCGGCCAGGGCCAGCGCCGCGGTCGCACCCAGCGTGCGGGTGCGGCCGGTGCGCTCCGCGCCGCCGGCCTGGTCGGCCTGGAAAATCTCTTTCTGCAGCGCCAGCGTGCGGGCCGGGTTGCCCTCGCGCTCGGCCAGCCTGGCAAGGCGGTGGCGGGCCTCAATGGCCGGCTCCAGTGGTGCCGGGTACAGGCGCAGGTAGCGCTCATAGGCCTTGGCGGCGTTGCTGCGCGACACGGCAGTACCGCCTTCGGCCGCCTTTTCGTACAGTTCGGCGGCTTGCCATTGGGCGGAGCGGGCCAGTTCGGGCTCCTTCTTGGCCACGGCCAGGCGCTCGAACTCGGCCGCAGCCGAGGCCCACTGGCCCTGCTCGGTGTAGGCGAGGGCCAGCTTGGCGGTCACGTCGTCGGCCAGCGGATGGCGCGGGTAGCGTTGGCGGAAATCCTCCAGCATGCGGGCGGCGCCGGCCCAGTCCTTCAGCGCGATCAGCGAGGCCGCCGCGTCGTACTGCGCAGCCGTGCGCACGCTGGATTGCGGTGCGGCCGTGGCGACCTTGGCGAACAAATCCGCAGCCTGGCGGGTCTGGCCCCCCTGGCGGGCCTGCTCACCCTGTTTGTAGATGGCGGCGGCCAGCCGCTCGGTGAGGTCGTTGCGGGCCGGGTCCTTCTCGGGCGTCAGGGCCAGCACCTCGCCATAGGCCTTCTCGGCCTGGTCGAAGGCGCCGGACTCGAAGCTGGTGTGGGCCACCACCGTCCAGGCCACGCGACGCTGGTCGGCCGCAGCCGGAGGTTGCAGCGCCAGGACCTGCCGGGCCACGCCGGCGGCCCGCTCGCTGTCCTTCAGCGCATAGAGCTTGTCGGCGGCATTGGTCAGCACTGGCGCACTGCGGCTGTCGGTGCTGAACTTCTCGGCAAAGCGCAGCCCGCTGTCCACGGCACGGCGTTGCAACGCCGGCACGGCGGCAGCGTCGGCGCGCTTCTCCAATTCTGCGTACGACAGCAACGCCGCATAGCCGGCATCCGCGCTGCGGCCGTGGGCCGGGTAGCCGTAGGCGACCTTCTCGTACTCGGGCGCGGCGGCCGCGAACTGCTTGTCTTCATACAGAAGTTCAGCAAGCAGGAAATTGCTTTGCGCAGCGTCCGCGTCGTCCGGGAAGCTTTCGAGGTAGACGCGGTACCAGCGCACAGCCTCCTGGTAGTCGGCCGTGGCCTTGGTCTTCTGGGCGCTCGCGTGGTAGCGGCGTGCCAGTTCGGCCAGGTGGGTCTTCAGCAGCGGCTGGGTGCGCGCCCAACTGGCCGGGTTGGCCCGGCGGAACTCGCTGGCCAGGCCATACCGGGCCACATATTCCTTCTTCGACTCGACCGCCAGGCTGTCGAAGCCTGCCTGCTGCTGGATCTCGATCACCCTCGCCTGCATCACCGGCGCCTGGGCATGCAGCGGCTGCCGGCGGGCAAAGGCGTTCAGCACATCGGCCGCGTCCTTGGGCCGCTCTTGCTTGAGATAGAGCGCACTGAGCTGTTCGTAGACCCGGAACTCGTAGGCCTTGCGGACCTCGCTTCTGGTGAAGTCGGGAATGGTCTCGGCGCCCTTCAGGTTCTCCAGCGACAGGCTGGCAACGCGGAAGGTGTCCTCGACCAGTTCCCGGTCGCCGCGGGTCAGCTCGGGCAGGGTCTCCAGCGGCTCGTCGCTCTCGATCTTGCCGAGCTTGGCGTCGAGCACGCCAAAGAAGGAAGCCAGCGCATCCTCCAGCCGGCCCTGCTTGAAGATGGACCAGCCCTGCATGTAGAGCGCGCGCTCGCGGTACGGGTTGTCGGCGGCCCCGTTGAGCACCTTGGCATAGGCCTGCTCGGCCTGCGGGTACTGGCGGGCGGTGAACAACAACTCGCCCCGGCGGAACTGCGCCTCGTCGGCGTAGCGGGTGTCCGGGTACTGCTTGACCATCTGGTCGAGCGTCTTCAGGGCCACGTCGAGCTCGCCGCCCTGCTCATGGGCGCGGGCCAGCTGGTACAGCACCCGGTCGTTCTCTGGGTCCTTGGGGTAGGCCTTGAGGTAGTCCTGGTAGCGGGTGATCGCCGCCTTGTAGTCGGGGTCGCCCCCGGCGCTGCTGGCCAATCGGGTATCGGCGCTGTCCATCGCCAGGTCGCCCAGGCGGCGTAGGGCCTGAGGGCGCTGCGGCGCGTTGGGCGTGGCCGCCAGGAAGCGGTTGTAGGCGGCGATGGCCTGATCTTCACTGGCCGGGATGCCCGGATCCGGGGCGACCACGAAATCGCGCCCGGCCAGGGTCTTGATCGTCGGTTCGTCGTCGGAGGCGTAACGCTTGGTTGTGCCGGAGCAGGCAGCCAGGGCCAGCGCGGACAGCAGCGTCAGCGGCCAGGCAGACCTGTTCGGCGCGTCAGGGCTTCGCACGTTCGCCCTCCTTGCGCTGGGTCGCCCGGTCATAGAGCTGGGCGACCGCGTACTGGGCCTGGGCGGTGTAGCCGGCCAAGCGCTCCTTCTGGATCTGCAGTGACGCGACCGCCGTCTCCTGCAACGCCTTCTGCTGCTCGACAGTCAGCGAGGCCACGCGGGGCTGCAGCGCCTTGATGCGTTGCCCGAGCTCAGCCAGGCGGGTGGCAAAGCGCTCGAAGCGAGCCGGCTCGTCCTTTTGGGCCGCAGCCAGACGGGCGTCGCGCACGCGGGCTTCGGCGAGCCCGCCGTCGGTGTCGGCAAGCGCCTTCTCGGCGGCCCAGCGTCGTTCGGGCAACTGCTCGGCGAGTTGCCAGGCCAGTGCGCCTTGCAGCCGGCGCGCACGCTCGGCCAGTTGCGCCAGGTCGGCCTCGCCAAGGCTGGGGTCACGTCGGGCCGGATCGGCCTGCGCAGCAATCAGTGCATTCACGTCGGCCAGGCGGGCGAACTGCTCGCGCTCGGCGGCCCCGGCAAAGGCCTGGCCGTCGGCGGCGGCCTGCGCGGCACCCAGCTCGGCGGCCAGCTTGTCGCGCTGCCCCTGGAGCACGTCGACACGCAGTTCGGCCGCCTTGCTGCGAACCTGGGGCAAGCGCTCGGTGAAGCCGGCACGGCGGGTCGCCAGCATGTCGCCGTACACACCCAGCTTCTCCTGCCAGTCACCCAGGTTGCCGGAGAGGAAAAGCAGATCGCGGTAGTTCTTGAAGGCCTCCTGGAATTCATGCTGCGCGAGCACCGGCACGAGGTGCCCGGTATGCGGCACCTCGGGCAGGGCGGTCAATGCACGGAACCAGCCCATGGATTCGTCCGGGTTTCGCTCGACCAGACCGGCCACCAGCTTGCCGCTGCGGATCGCGGCAATGGATTCGTCCAGCGCGGTGCTTTCCTGCGCATAGGCGGAGATGGCCGCCTGGTAGCCGCTGAGGGCCTGGCCCACGGCACCCACCTCGGCCAAGGCGTAGGGCACGGCGATACGGGCCTCCAGCACGGCGGGGTCGCTGGCCTCGCGCTGCAGCAGCTCGCTCCAGGGCACCAACGCGCGCTCAGGCTTCTTCTGGGCGGCGGCGGCCCATCCGAAGCCCAGCAAGGCCTTGTTGGAGTGCGCGCCCTTCAAGCGCACGCGCTCCAGTGCCAGGGCCGCGCCTTCGGGGTCGTCCTGCGACAAGGCGGTGAAGCCCAGCGCCACATTGGCCTGGTCGCGCAGAGCGCGCAACTCGTCGTCGGGCATGGATGCGCTGCCAATCTCGTCCAGCAGGGCCTTGCCGCCGGCGACGTCACCGCTGCGGATCAGGGCCACGCCGAGGTTGAAGCGCGCATAGGCCGGTGCCGTGCTGAAGCGCTGCTCCGGGTCCCGAGCGAAGCTGAAGGTGACGGCATCGAGCAGCCAGCTGCCGATGCGGCTGAAGATCGATCTCTTCGCCGCCACGCCCGCCGTCTTCGGCGGTTCGATGACCGAAGGCGGGCGGGCGAGCAGCGCACGCAGTTCAACCGCCGCACGCGCCGGGTCGCCAAGCGCCAGGCTGACCTGGCCGCTCAACAGAAGGCGCTCTTCCTCCAACTGGCCAGGCAGCGGCCCCTGAATGCGCGACAGCGCGTCGGCCGCCTCACCGAGGTTGCCGCGCTCATAGCGGATCTTGGCCAGAAAGTACCAGGCGCGGTCCCGCACTGCCGGGGCGGCACCCTGTGTGATCAGGCGGGCAAAGATGTCACCGGCCTCGTGGTGCAGGCCATAGGTCAGCAGCAGTCCGCCGCGCAGGATCTCGGCCTCGTCGGCATGCGGCGACAGGCGCTGGAAGTGCTGCGACACCATCAGGCTCGTCAGCGCCGTGAAATGGTGATCCTGGTAGAAGTGGAACAGCGTGTCGCCATAGTGCGGCGCCTGCACCGTGTGCAGCAGCGGCGGCTCGGCCGCCTGCGCAGCGAGGCCAGAGCAGGCAAGCGCCACCACGCCCAGGCGGTTGCATGCCCAGGTGGCCCAGGGGAAACGGGAAGCCGCGCGACTCACTGCCAGACTTTGACGTCGAACTCCGGCTGCAGCTTGCCGGTGGAATCCTTGATGCGCAGCTCGATGTACCTGGGCTCGCTGCCCTTCTCGAACTTCAGCTTGGTGCCGCGCTTGTAGTCGCGGTCGTGCGGGCCCTTGCCAGTGAAGAAGGCGACGATCTCGTGTTCGCCCGACTTCAGGTTGCCCATGTGCACGCGTTGCACCCCGCCACGGTGCAGTGCGGCCACCTCGGCTGGCGTGTAGAGGTAGCTGGTCACGACCTTGTCGTCGAGCTTGATCTGCACCGAGTCGAGCTCGAACAGCTTGCCCACGTCCATCGAGACGAACAGCGCCACCTGGGTGCTGGCGGGGAACAGCAGTTCCTCTTCAAGCACCAGAAGGTCGCGGTTCAGGCGCACCACGTCGGCCTTGACCTCCTGAACACGGGTGTCCAGGCCAGCCACAGGCGCGGGGGCCGAGGCCGCCGCAGCGGGCGCGTCGGCCGCCCAGCCCAGGGCAGAAGCCGCCATCAGGGCCGCAAGGCCCAGCGCGCGAAGAGAGTTCAACACAGGCATGCCGTGGTCCATCCAGGTGTCAGAAGTTGGCCGTCACGTAGAGCTGCAGCACATGGCCGTTGAAGGCATAGGGCTGGCCGGTGCGGAGATCGGTGAAATCCTGGTAATCGAAACGAACGAACTCGTAGGAGCCATGGACCTTGATGTCGTATTGGCCTGGCACCTTCTTCCAGGTGTAGGACAGCTTGCCGCCGAGCCCGATCGAGTTGAACGCGCTGAGTTGCCGGTTGCGCGATAGGTAGAGCGTTTCGGTCGAGGCGTTGTCGCTGTAGAACAGCGCCGCGCTCTGTTGGTTGACGCGCACCAGCGCATCGGCCAGCCAGGCATCGCCAAAGTAGCGGCTGTATCCCAGTTCCAGCGTGTGCGCCTTGATGGCCCAGTTGTCCCAGTAGTAGCGGTACTCGGCGCGCACTGCCTGGCGCGCCGCCCCCATCCAGCCGAACAGGCCACTGACATCACCCAAGGCCCGCAGCTTCAGCGCGCGGCCACTGCGCGTGCGCGGGTTGCGCTCGGGCACCAAGGCTCCGAACGCCCGGGCGGCACGGTACGGGCTGCCGAGGAAGCCCTCGTCGGCGAGGGCCTCGATGTTGGCACTGGCCAGCCAGCGCGGCGAGATGATCTGGGTGAGGCCGAGGCGGTACTGCCAATGCTGGGCGTGGTCGAAATAGCCAGGCAGGCCCTTCTGGCCGACCTGGTCCCGGCCTTGGGTGAAGCCCAGGCTCACGGTGGTCAGCCCCTCCAGCAGTTCCTGCGAGACATCCACACCCCAGGTGGTGGCGGTGTAATCCGGCTCCTGGCCGTTGCTTGCGGACACCCGGATCAACGAGTCGCGCACCGCGTAGTCGGCACTGATGTCGAGTTGCTGGCGGGTCTCGCGGTACGGGCTGGCGGTGGTGACCACGTCGATCGACGCGTTGCTGACCATGTCCACGTAGTAGGTGGCCGCCAGCGAAACTTTGTTGGCGATGTTCTTGCGCACCAGCAGCGCCGGGCCGCTGGCGGTGACGCCGCCGCCGTCGTAGATGTGAATCATCGCCTCGGCGTGGTCGGGCGGGAAAGACAGCGCGCGATCCTTTTTTATGGCGACCTGGGCGCGATGCAGAGTCGCCTGGTACGCGGATTACTGTATTGGCTTCAAGATCTGCCACGCCTTGTTGGCGTCGCGTTCGACCGTGTACTGGTTCTCTTTCGTCTTCACTTCGATCTTCGTCACCTTCGCTTCGTCGACGCCGAACACTTCCTTCTCGCGGAAGTCGAAGGTCGATTTCTGCAGGGTCCACCGCACGCCGCCCTCGGCCGACCAGACCTTCGGCTGCCCATCGCGCCGCAGGTACACCGTGCCATCGAAGGTGTTCTCGATGCCGCCCTCGAGCTTCAGCGTCCGTGGCTCGCCCGAAACCATCGCCTCGGCCGTCACCACGAACTGCGGCGGAGCGAGCCCATACTTCTGCAGCGACGCCTCATCCGGCGTCTCTTCGATCACCTACTTCAACT
>CAYJEC010000138.1:0-7749 GCA_964369025.1 uncultured Ideonella sp.
GCGGCGCGAGATCGCCATCCTCGACCGCAGCAACGCACCGTCGCGGGTGCTGGAGTCGGCGCTTTTCAATGCCGGCGTGCCCTACCGCGTCTACGGCGGCCTGCGCTTCTTCGAGCGGGCGGAGGTCAAGCATGCGCTGGCCTACCTGCGCCTGATCGAGAACGCCAACGACGACACCAGCTACCTGAGGGTGGTCAACTTCCCCACCCGCGGCATTGGCGCGCGCACGCTGGAGCAACTGCAGGACGCCGCGCGCTCCAGCGGCCGCAGCCTGTGGCAGAGCGTGGGGGCGGTGGCGGGCAAGGGCGGCGCCAACCTGGCGGCGTTTCACGCACTGGTCGATGGCATGCGGGCCGCCACCCATGGCTTGACGCTGCGCGAGATCATCGAGCACATGCTGCACGCCAGCGGCCTGGTCGACTTCTACCGCACCGAGAAGGAAGGCGCCGACCGGATCGAGAACCTGGAGGAACTGGTCAACGCCGCCGAGGCCTTCGTCACCCAGGAGGGTTTCGGCAAGGATGCCATCGCCCTGCCTGTCGACGAGCAGGCGCCGGGGCAGATCGCGGAGGGGCTCCCCCGGGCACAGGCGCCGGTCGACATCACGCCAGATGCCGAAACCGGCGAAATCATGAGTCCCCTGGCCGCATTTCTGACCCATGCCGCACTGGAGGCTGGTGACAATCAGGCCCAGGCAGGACAAGACGCGCTGCAGCTGATGACCGTGCACTCGGCCAAGGGGCTGGAGTTCGACGCGGTGTTCATCACCGGTCTCGAAGAGGGGTTGTTCCCGCACGAGAACGCGATGTCCGATGCCGACGGGTTGGAAGAAGAACGCCGCTTGATGTACGTTGCGATCACCCGCGCCCGCCAGCGCCTCTATCTGAGCTTCAGCCAGACGCGCATGCTGCATGGGCAGACGCGCTACAACGTCAAGAGCCGCTTCTTCGACGAACTGCCCGAAGGCGCTCTCAAGTGGCTGACGCCGCGCAACCAGGGTTTCGGTTCGGGGTATGCGCGCGACTACCAGGCCGCCTGGCAGCGCGGCAGCGGGCTGGGATCGATGGTGGGTGCCGGCCGCCAGGCCGCTTGGCAGCCGCCTGCGGCGCCACCGGTTCCCGCCCGCATGGCCGAGCAGGCCGCTCGCGACGCTGGCCACGGCCTGCGCGTGGGCATGGGTGTTTTCCACAACAAGTTCGGCGAGGGCGTGGTCGTCACGCTCGAAGGCCAGGGCCCCGATGCCCGCGCCCAGGTCCACTTCGGGCGCCACGGCAGCAAGTGGCTGGCCCTCTCGGTCGCCAAGCTGACACCCACGGAGTAGGCATTGGGACGCTGGCGCCTGAACATGCCGAGAGTCCGCGCACCCGTGCGTTATGCGTGGCTGCTGCTGTGCATGCTGGCGGGTGCCTGGAGCCTGGGCACTGCGGCTGCCGCCGAACCGGGGCCGATCGAACGCATGGAGATCGACGGGCGCGCCGATCCGGACCGCGTGGCCGACGAACTGGAGCGCTTGCTCTCCAGCGACGCCATCAAGGGCATGCCTCGCTTGGAGGCGGTTTACCTGCTCGGCGCTTTGCGAGCGGAGTTGCAACAGCCGGCTGCCGCCGAGGCGGTTGCCCAGGCCTTGACGCGGTCTGGTGTCCCGGCCTATGCCGGTGTCCGGCAAGAGCATCTGGCCGCCGTGGCCGCTTGCATTCGTGCGACCGTCATCCACGCGGACAATGGCTCCCTGTTGCGGGCCGACAGCATCATCTCCGAGGTGGAGCCCGCGCTGCGCGCGATACCGTCGCTGTCGGTGCGCTTCCGCTGCCTGGGCGTGCAAGCCCGGATCAAGCAAAGCATCGGGCAGCACGAAGACAGTGTCCGCATCTACCAGGAGGTCATCCGGCTCGCCGACGAAAGCGGGGCGCCGTGGCGCCGCAGCTCGGCCCGATCCGGACTCGCGTATACGCTTTACCGCGCCGGGCAGCTCGAGCCGGCTGGCCGGTACAACGACGAGGCCAAGAAGATCTCCTCCGAGGCCGAGGACTGGTGGGCCCTGTCGGAGGTCATGACCACCGAAGCCATCCTGCTCACCGACGCCGGGCAGACGGTCAAGGAGTTGGCGGCGCTGACCGGGGCCATCGACTACGCCCGGAAGGCAGGCGCCGTTCGGGACGAGGCGCTTGGTCTGGCCAACCTCTCGGATTTCTACCTGCATCAGGCGGACTACCCCCGGGCCTACCAGATCGCTCAGCGTGCGGTGCCTCTGGCACGCTCGTTGCGGCAGGTCTCCACCGAGAACCTGGCCAACCTGAACAGCGGCCTGGCCTTGATCTCGATGCACCGGCTCGACGAGGGCATGGCGCTGATCAAGCCGGGGCTTGAGCATGACCGGGCTTCCAATGATCTGGCCAGCCTGAAGGAATCCACGTCCGATGTCGCCCGCTACCTGGAGAAGGCGGGCTACCTGGCCGAGGCGTTCACGATGTACCGGTCCCTGCGCGGGCTGACGAGCGAAATCGCCCTCCGAGATCAGCAAGAGGCGGTCCTCGAGCTCCAGGAGGGTTTCGAGGCCCAGCAGCGACGCCGCGAACTGGCCCTGCTCAATGAAGACAACGCGCTGAAGGAAGAGCAGCTGAGGCGACGCGATCTGGAATACAAGGTCTGGGCTTTGACGGCCGTGATCGTGCTGTTCCTGCTCGCGCTGGCGGCCCGCATGTACCGCGGCCTTCGGGCCACCCAGGCGGCGCTGCGCCACCGCAATGCGCAACTGAAGCGCCACAGCCTGCAGGATCCACTGACCGGCCTGGCGAACCGGCGCCAGTTCCACGAGATGACCGAAGCCGAGGGCGCGCCGGGCCCGTCCCAGGGCACGCTCTACCTGCTGGATCTCGACCACTTCAAGTCGATCAACGACCGGTACGGCCATGCCGCCGGCGACGCGGTGCTTGTCGAGGTGGCGCATCGCCTGCGTACTGTGCTGCGTGACGAGGATCTGGTGGTGCGCTGGGGCGGCGAGGAGTTCCTGGTGCTGGTGCCCGGCATGGCGCGTGAGCGGGTCGAGCCCCTCGCCCAGCGGCTGCTGAACGCGGTGGCGGGCATGCCGGTGATACTGGGTGAGCAGCGCCTGGACGTGACCACGTCGATCGGCTTCGCCGAGTTTCCGTTGCTGCCTCAGTGCCTGGCCATGCCGTGGGACATGGCGGTGGACATCGTCGACAACGCCATGTACGTGGCCAAGACACTGGGCCGCAACCGGGCCTGCGGTATCAGCGCCGTGCCTGCCGCCACGCTGGCCGAGATCGATCTCCTGACCCAGGATCTGGAGCGTTCATGGCGCGAGGGCCGGGTGCAGATGAAGGTGCTCCAGGGGCCCGCTGTCCAAGGGGCGCTGGCATGAGCAGGTTCAGTTGCATCGGCCGAGTCGTGCTGACCTTGTTGCTGGCGGCAGGGGCTGCCCAGGGCAGCGCGGCGCCGCGGGGGCCTGCACCGGCAGGGGTCTCATGGAGCCTGCAAGGCCTGGAGCGGCTGGATGGCGCACCGGCCCTGTTCGAGCTCAACCGCTTGGCGGATGCCTGGGCGACCGAGGGCTTCGATCATCCGGAAGCTGTCCTGAAGCGGCTGGACGAACTGCAGAAGGGCGTCTCAGCGGCGCCGCCGCTGGCCTGGGACCGCGTGATCGAGCGCACGCGCGGCCTGGTGGCTGCACGCGGTGGGCAAGAGTCGCTGGCGCTGGAGTCTGCCGGCCGGTTGCGCCAGATGGCCGACCGTGACCCGGTGGCCGCTGCCGACGCCGCCATGGTGCGCGCGGTGCTGGACGACCAGCTCTGGCGCAGCGATTCCGCCACCGGCCAGGCGCTGGAGGCCGACGCGGTCTACGCCCGCACCTGTGCCGGCGAGGCGGGGCGCAGTGCCACCTGCGACCACCGCGGGTGGTGGCAGGTGATTCGCATGTTGGCGGTGCGGGCAGACCGCCAAGGCAACCGCCTGGAAGCGTCGCGGTTGTACCAACGTGCCAACGAACTCGCCGCCCAGGCTGGCGACGATGTCCTGTTGAGCTGGGGCCTTTCCAGCCTGGCGGTGCAAAGCCAATTGCTCAATGACACCGAGAAGGCACGCCGCGAAATGGCCCAGGCAGAGCGCCATGCACGGCTCGACACGACAGGCCGCGCAATGATCCGGGTGCTCATGAACAGCGCCGTGCTTGCCACGACCCGCAACGACCGGGGCAGTTCGAGGCCAGCGCTCGAGGACGCCGTGCGCCTGGCGCGCGCCGTGGGGTCACCGCGTACCGAAGCGATCGTGCTGGGATCGCTGAGCGACGAATGGCTGGCCGCAGGCCGGCCGCGCGAAGCCCTGGCCGCGGTCGAGCGCGCGGTGCCCGTGTTGCGGCGCTTCAACGACCGGCGCAGCCTTCCCGTGATGCTCCACAACGGCGGCATTGCCCGCATCCGCCTGGGCCAGCTGGCGCAGGGGAAGGCCGATCTGGAGTCTGCGCTGGCCTTCTGGGAGGAGGCCAAGGCGCGGGCGCGCATCGAAGTGGCGTTGAACGAGTCGGCCGACGCACTGGCCATGGCCGGGGATCCCAAGGCAGCTCTGGAGCACTTTCACCGTGCCCGGTCGCTGCGCGAGTCGATCGACAACGACAACCGCGAGGCGGTGCTGGCCCAACTCAAGGAGCGTTACTCCAGCGAGGCCGGCCAGCGCGACCTGGAACTGGCCGAGCGCGAGAACAGCCTGAAGTCGGCACGGCTCGACAACCAGACCCTGATGCAGCGGGTGTGGATGCTGGCCTCGGTGGTGCTGGCCCTGGCGGCTGGCGTGCTGGTTGTTCAGGTCAGGCGCACGCGGCTGGCGAACCTGCAGTTGCGCCGCAGCGAGGCTCTGCTGAAAGTGCAGAGTGAGCGCGATCCGCTCACCGGGCTGGCCAACCGACGTCATTTCCGGGAGGCGCTGGCGGCACAGCAGGCCGAGGGTGACGGGTTCAGGGGAGGATTGCTGCTTCTCGACGTGGACCATTTCAAGCGGGTCAACGATGAGCACGGCCATGCGGCTGGCGATGCGGTGCTGGTCGAGGTGGCGAGGCGCCTGCAGGCCTGTGTGCGGGCGGGGGACGTGGCCTGCCGCTGGGGCGGCGAGGAGTTCCTGGTGCACACGCCGCTGCCCAGCAGCGAAGGGGTCGAGGCGTTGGCCCTGCGGGTCCTGCGCGAAATTGGAAACCAGCCCTTTGCCCTGGCTGATGGGCGCGAGGTGCCTGTGACGATGTCGGTGGCCTATGCCAGCTTCCCGCTGCCACCGCACGGCGTGACCCTGCCTTGGGAGCAGGCCGTTAACTTGGTTGACATGGGCCTCTACAGCGCCAAGGCCATGGGCCGGGATAGGGCCGTTGGCCTGTGCGGCACCGAGGCCCACAACGCCGACGGCCTGTCGCGTGCGGCTGCGGATTTCGAGCACGCACGCACCAGCGGCATGTTGACCGTCAAGGTGACGCCACGGGTCGGTTGATGGGGCTTATTCAGGCTCGCCGAAGCTGTCGCGAAAGCCGAAGAACAAGGACACATAAAACGCCGCGCTGAGGATCAGAGCGATCGGCATGATGACCAGGCCCGCCAGTTGCACGCCGAGCACGCCCATGACGATGCCTGCCAGCGTGCCTGCCGCGAGCATGGCGCCCAGCCAGCCGAGCGCGAACAGCGTGAAGGCACCCCGTGCGCGCCAGACGGCCAGTGCACTGGAGAACATCGCCTGGGCCGGGCCCTGGCCGCCCCAGAACACCAGCGCTGGCGCATGCCAGAACGGGATGCTCAGCAGCACCGTGAACGCAGCCCGCCAGACGAAGCCGGCCATGGCGCCGGGAGCGGCGCCGAGGCGCGCCAGCTCTTCTTCGGTGGCGCCTCCCTGCGAGGCGGCGGCCATCAGGGCGTCGAAGGCCCCCCCATCGATCAGGCTGGTCAGCTCGAACAGCGCGATGGTCAGCAGGGCATAGGTCAGCAGCAAGACCAGCAGGGCACGGCGCCGGTCCGGTTCCTTCTGACGCCACGGCGCCAGGTAGATCGCGGCGCTCAGCACACGGCCTCGCAGCGAGGATTCGGTGCCCATCTGGAACGCCAGGGTCAGCAGCGGAACACCCATCAGCAGCACCAGGCCGCCCAGATAGGCAAAGGGTGGAATGGCAGCCGCCAGCAGCGACGACAGTGCCAGCACCGCGATGTAGATCAGCAAGAAGGTGACAAACAGGCCGGTGTAGGACATCGGCGAGCGAAAGTATTCGGCCACGCCCTGCTTGACCCAGCGCAGGCCGGCGGAAGCCGGAACATCTTGAAGTTTCAATCCCATGAGGTGGTGTCGGTCAGCCGGCAGGATGCCAGGGGTTGGCCACGCAATCGCGCAGCACGCGCTCGAAATGGCGCGGGTCTTTGGGGGTCAGCAGGGCGGCGTCGCGTGGCAGGTGCCAATCGGCCAGGCGCGACAGCCAGAAGCGAAGCGCAGCCGCACGGCGCAGGGCGGGCAGCAGGCGCCACTCCACGCCTTCGGGCTCACGCGCCGAGCGATAGCCAGTGATCAGGGCCTGGGCGCGGGTGTCGTCCAGGTGGCCCGAGTCGTCGTCGATGCACCAGTCGTTCAGCGTCACGGCCAGGTCGTAGGCAAAGGTGTCGGTGCCGGCGAAATAGAAATCGAACACCGCGGACAGCCGCTCGCGGCCCGGCAGGCCCTCGAAAAATGCGTTGTCGCGGAACAAGTCGGCGTGCACGGCGCCGCGCGGCAGCTGAGCATGGCTCGGCGATGCGGCCAGGTGCTGCTGGTAGGCCAGTTCTGAATCCAGCAGCGCCGCCTGCTCCGGCGACAGGCGGGCGCGGACCAGCGGCGCGGTGGCCTGCCACCAACCGGGGCCGCGCAGGTTGGGCTGCGCCAGCGGGAAATCGGCCACGGCGAGGTGCATGCGGGCCAGCATCGCGCCAACCTGGTCGGCGTGGTGGACATCGGGCGCTTCGACCGGTGAGCCCGGCAGCCGGTTCACCACGGCGGCGGGCTTGCCGGACACCGGGTGGCACAAGGCGCCCGCTGCGTTCGCTCGCGGCTCGGGCACTGGCAGGCCGTGGCGTGCCAGGTGGCGCATCAGGGCCAGGTAGTAGGGGAGTTGGTCGGCGCCGAGACGCTCGAACAGGGTCAGCACCCAGGCGCCTTCATCGGTGTCCAGGAAATAGTTGGTGTTTTCGATGCCGCTGCCGATGGGCTGCAGCGCTCGCACCTCGCCCAGGGCCAGCACACCGGCAAGCGCCCGGGCCTGGTCCAGGCTCACTTCGGTGTAGACCGCCATGGAAGTCAATGCGCGCCGGGGCGGCGCGCCATCAGAAGGTGAAGGACCACCAGACCCGCTGCCCCGCCTTGGGGTCGTCGGCGGGTGCGCGGCCCGGCTCCGGCGGGGTGATCTCGTAGCTGTCCATGCCCTTGATCTTGGGCTTGACGGTCAGGCGCTTGGTCTGGCCACGCACCCGGAGCTCTTCGATGCGCACCTGATCGTCTTCCGCGACGGAGCGCAACACCTGAGGTTCGCCGCTGCCGCCGGCAGCCACTTCAGCATGCGCGGAAACCGCCGCGCAGATCGCCGCGAGCGTACACAGGCCGGCCAGTGGGTTTCTCATCAGCCTGATTTTACGCGGTGGACGCAGCCCGCGCCTCGCGCACAATGCCGCGCATGAACGAGCACAAGACCCTGCTGCTGGTCGACGGCAGCAGCTACCTGTACCGCGCCTACCATGCGATGCC
>CAYJEC010000139.1:0-7747 GCA_964369025.1 uncultured Ideonella sp.
GGCGGCGCGTACAGCTTTTCGGGTGGATTGCATGGCGTGGGCGTCAGCGTCACCAATGCACTGGCCAAACGGCTGCAGGTGAGCGTCTGGCGTGAGGGTCAGGTGGCCGCGCTCGCCTTCGCAGGCGGCGACGTGATCGAGCCCCTCGCGCTGAGGAAGGCCACAGCAGGCGAGCGCCGGCACGGAACCTCGGTGCGGGTCTGGCCGGACGCAAAGTACTTCGAGAGCTCCGAGCTGCCACGGCACGACCTGCTGCACCTGCTGCGCAGCAAAGCCGTGCTGATGCCGGGCGTCACCGTCACCTTGACGACCGAGAAGACCGGCGAGGCGCTCACCTGGCTCTACAAGGGCGGCCTGCGCGACTACCTTCAGCAGTCGCTGATGGCCGATCCGCTCATCCCGCTGTTCGAAGGCGAGCACTATGCCGGCGACGGCGAGACCGAGAACTTTGCCGAAGGCGAGGGTGCGGCCTGGGTCCTGGCCTTCACCGACGATGGCGGCCTGGTGCGCGAGAGCTATGTCAACCTGATACCCACAGTCGCGGGTGGTACCCACGAGTCTGGCCTGAAGGACGGTCTGTTCGGCGCCGTCAAGGGTTTCATCGACCTGCACTCGCTGCTTCCCAAGGGCGTGAAGCTGATGCCGGAGGATGTTTTCTCGCGCGCCAGCTTCGTGCTCTCGGCCAAGGTGCTCGACCCCCAGTTTCAGGGCCAGATCAAGGAGCGCCTGAACAGCCGCGATGCACTGCGCCTTGTCTCCGCCTACGTGAAGCCGGCCCTGGAGCTGTGGCTCAGCCAGCATGTGGAATACGGCAAGAAGCTCGCCGAGCTGGTGATCAGGCAGGCCCAGACCCGCCAGCGCGCCAGCCAGAAGGTCGAAAAGCGCAAGGGATCCGGTGTGGCCGTGCTGCCAGGCAAGCTCACGGATTGCGAGAGCAAGGACCTGGCCCTGAACGAGCTGTTTCTGGTCGAGGGCGACTCGGCCGGCGGCTCGGCCAAGATGGGGCGCAACAAGGAGACCCAGGCCATCCTGCCGCTGCGGGGCAAGGTGCTCAACGCCTGGGAGGTGGAGCGCGACCTGCTGTTCAAGAACAACGAGATCCACGACATCTCGGTGGCCGTTGGCGTCGACCCGCACGGCCCGAACGACAGCCCCGATCTCTCTGGCCTGCGCTACGGCAAGATCTGCATCCTGTCCGATGCGGACGTGGACGGCTCGCACATCCAGGTGCTGCTGCTGACGCTGTTCTTCCGCCACTTTCCGCGCCTGGTCGAGGCCGGGCACATCCATGTCGCCAAGCCGCCGCTGTTCCGCGTCGACGCACCGGCGCGTGGCAAGAAGCCGGCTGCCAAGATCTACGCGCTGGACGAAGGCGAGCTCGACGCCGCGCTGGACAAGCTGCGCAAGGAAGGCGCGCGCGAATCCTCATGGAGCATCAGCCGCTTCAAGGGATTGGGCGAGATGAGTGCCGAGCAGCTGTGGGACACCACGCTGAACCCCGACACGCGGCGCCTGCTGTGCGTGGGCTACGGGGTGCTGGACGGCCCAGGCACGGCCGAGTCACTCACCAAGCTGATGGGCAAGGGCGAGGCCCAGGCCCGTCGTGATCTGATGGAACTCCACGGCGACAGCGTCGAGGTGGACATCTGATGGCCTTCCGGGTGCTGCTGAGGCCGACGATGGCGTCGGATCTGGACGAGGTGGTGGCGATCGAGCGCGACCAGCACAACCTGCCCTTCATCACGCCCTGGGAGCGCCCACAGCACGAGGGGGCGATCCGCTTCCCGGATTTCCGCCACTTCATCGTCGAAGCGGGCGAGAGCCACGAGCGGCTGGGCTTTGTCATCCTTCAGGGTTGCCGCAACCCGCACCGCAGCGTGGAACTCAAGCGCATCGTGCTGCAGCCCAAGGGCCAGGGGTTGGGGCGGGCCTGTGTGCGCCGCCTCAAGTCCATGGCCTTCAGCGACCTGGGCGCGCACCGTTTCTGGCTCGATGTGAAGCTGCTCAACACCCGGGCACTGGCCCTCTACGAAAGCGAGGGCTTCGTCGAGGAGGGGCGGCTTCGCGAGAGCGTGCGCGTCATGATCGATGGTGCCGACGGCTATGACAGCCTGGTGGTCATGAGCCTGCTCGACCGCGAGTACCAGGCCCGACGCGCGATGGGGCTGGAAGAGCCGCTGGAGGCCTTGGCGTGAGGCGTTGGGCTGCGGCCCTGGCCGTGATGCTGCTGGCATCGCCGACGGCGTATGCCGAGTTGTGGGGCTACGTCGACGGCGCGGGCACAGCGCATTTCGCGCACCGCCCTGTCGACTCGCGTTACCTGCCAGTGTTGCGTCAGCCGGGCGACGTTGCCGGCCGCGTGCCCGGCAAGGCCATGGCAAGCGGCAGCCTGTTGACCTGGCTGGAGTTCGCCCCTGAAGTCAAGGCCGTGCAGCCCTGGGTGCGCGAAGCGGCCACCTCCACCGGGGTGGACGCCGAACTCCTGCAGGCCCTCATCGCTGTGGAATCAGGCTACCAGGCCGACACCGTTTCGCCGCGTGGGGCGGTCGGCCTCATGCAGATCACCCCGGCCGCCGCTGACCGCTACGCCACGCAAGCCGAAGCCCTGGCCCGCCCGGCCGGCGAGCGCTTGCGCGATCCACGCAGCAACATCCTGCTGGGCGCCCGCATGTTGGCCGACCTGTCACGCCGTTTCGGCGCTCTGGATGCGGCCCTGGCCGCCTGGAACGCCGGAGAGGGCCAGGTGCGCCGCCATGGCGGCCGCATGCCACCCTTCGCCGAAACCCGCGCCCATGTGCACCTGGTGCTGGAGCTGTACTGGGCCCTGCTGCAGCAGCGTCTGCAGACCCAGGCCCAGGGTGTGCGCATGATCCGCCCCTGATTCGATTCTCCTGACCCCATGGAACAGACACCCCTGTCCTTTTCGCCGCAGGGCGGCGGCGATGGCCCCGACGCCATCACGCTGGCCCACTACGCCGAGCGTGCCTACCTCGAATACGCGCTGAGCGTCGTCAAGGGCCGGGCCTTGCCGGATGTGTGCGACGGCGCCAAGCCGGTGCAGCGCCGCATCCTGTTCTCCATGCTGCGCATGGGCCTGGCTTTCGGTGGCAGCGGTGGCGCACCCAAGCCGGTGAAAAGCGCCCGCGTGGTGGGCGACGTGCTGGGCAAGTACCACCCGCACGGCGACACCGCAGCCTACGACGCGCTGGTCCGCATGGCCCAGGATTTCTCGCAGCGCTACCCGCTGATCGACGGGCAGGGCAACTTCGGCAGCCGCGACGGCGACGGCGCGGCGGCGATGCGCTACACCGAGGCGCGCTTGGCCCCCATCGCCCGGCTGCTGCTCGACGAACTGGACGAGGGCACGGTGGATTTCGTGCCCAACTACGACGGCTCCTTCGACGAGCCCCGGCAGCTGCCGGCACGCCTTCCCTTCGTGCTGCTCAACGGCGCCTCGGGCATTGCCGTGGGCCTGGCCACCGAGATCCCCAGCCACAACCTGCGCGAGGTGGCGGCCGCCGCGGTCGCCCTGATCCGCAACGACAAACTGTCGGACGCTGATCTCTACCAGCAGGTGCCGGGCCCGGATTTCCCGGGCGGCGGTCAGATCATCTCCAGCGCTGCCGACATCCGCGCCGCCTATGCCAGCGGCCGCGGCAGCCTCAAGGTGCGCGCCTGCTGGAAGATCGAGGATCTGGCGCGTGGCCAGTGGCAACTGGTGGTGCACGAGCTGCCGCCCGGCACCAGCTCGCAGAAGGTGCTGGAGGAGATCGAGGAGCTCACCAACCCCAAGGTCAAGGCGGGCAAGAAGGCCCTCAGCGCCGACCAGACCCAGCTGAAGGCCACGCTGCTGTCGGTGCTGGACGCTGTGCGTGACGAATCCAGCAAGGACGCGCCAGTGCGCCTGGTCTTCGAGCCCAAGAGCCGCACGGTCGAGCAGCAGGAGCTGATCACCGCGCTGCTGGCGCACACCAGCCTGGAGTCCAGCAGCTCGATCAACATGACCATGATCGGCCGCGACGGCCGGCCGACCCAGAAAAGCCTGCGCCAGATGCTGGCCGAATGGGTTGAGTTCAGGCAAGCCACGGTGCTGCGCCGTACACAGCATCGGCTGCAGAAGGTGCTGGACCGCATCCACGTGCTGGAGGGCCGGCAGCTCGTGCTGCTGAACATCGACGAGGTGATCCGCATCATCCGCAATGCGGACGAACCCAAGCCAGCGCTGATCGAGCGCTTCGCGCTCAGCGACCGGCAAGCGGAGGACATCCTGGAGATCCGGCTGCGCCAACTGGCGCGCCTGGAGGCGATCAAGATCGAGCAGGAGTTGAAGGGGCTGCGCGAGGACCAGGGAAGGCTGGAGGACATTCTCGGCAGCCCGGCCACGCTGAAGCGCACCGTGATCAAGGAGATCGAGGCCGACGCCCGGCAGTTCGGCGACGACCGCCGCACCCTGATCCAGGAAGAGAAGAAGGCGGTTGCCGAGATCCGCGTGGTCGACGAACCCGTGACCGTGGTCGTCAGCCTGAAGGGCTGGGCGCGGGCGCTCAAGGGCCATGAGGTGGACCCGGCGAGCCTGGGCTTCAAGGCTGGCGATGCGCTGTACGGCGCTTTCCCGTGCCGGTCGGTCGACACCTTGTTCGTGCTGGGCAGCAACGGCCGGGTCTACAGCGTGGCGGTGTCCAACCTGCCGGGTGGCCGGGGCGACGGGCAGCCGGTGACTTCGCTGATCGATCTCGAGGCCGGCACTCAACCGGCGCACTACGTGGCCGGTAGCCCCGAGATGACCCTTCTGCTGGCCAACACCGGCGGCTTCGGCCTGCTCGCACGGGGTGCCGATCTGGCCAGCCGCCAACGGGGCGGCAAGAGTTTCCTGGCTCTCGAAGACAAGGAGCATCTGCTGCCGCCGGTGGCTGTGGCCACAGCGCACCGGCAGGTGGCCTGCCTGTCGCTCAGCGGGCGGATGCTGGTGTACCCCTTGGCCGAACTGAAGCTGCAGCCCAAAGGGGGCCGTGGCTTGACGCTGATGGATGTCGACGCGAAGGATCCGCTGCTCTCGGTGGCCACCTGTGCGGATGCGCTGCGGGTGATCGGCCAGGGCCGCGGCGGCAAGCCCAAGGACGAAGTCGTCAAGGGCGTGGCGCTTGCCAGCCACGTGGGCAAGCGGGCGCGCAAGGGCCACAAGGTCGAGGCCGTACTGAAGCCGATGCGGGTGCTGTCAGCCTGATTTCCGGTGCGCCTGCCGTCGGGTCTGCCCGGACGGCGGGCCACTGGTGCACGGTAGTAGACTGGCCCGCACAAGACAACGGGGTGCGGCGCTTTCTGCGGTGATCCTGCCAGGACGCGTGCTCCGAATGACCAGGAGACTGCGCCAGTGCGACCGACCAATGTGGCCGATCCGACCTACTTCCACAAGGTCGTCGACTGTCAATGGGCATGCCCTGCCCACACCCCCGTTCCCGAGTACATCCGGTTGATCGGTCAAGGGCGTTACGACGACGCCTACATGGTCAACTGGGTGTCCAACGTCTTCCCCGGCATCCTCGGCCGCACCTGCGACCGGCCGTGCGAGCCGGCCTGCCGACGGGGCAGGGTGGAAGACCACAATGCCGAGAAGCCGGAGCCGGTGGCGATCTGCCGCCTCAAGCGCGTGGCGGCCGATTTCAAGGGCGAGGAGGTGCGGGCCCGCATGCCGCGCCCAGAGCCGCGCAACGGCAAGCGTGTGGCCTGCGTCGGCGCCGGCCCCGCCTCGTTGACGGTGGCGCGCGACCTGGCGGCCCAAGGCTATGCGGTGACGGTTTTCGACGGCGAGAAGAAGGCCGGCGGCTTCATCCGCACGCAGATCCCGCGCTTCCGCCTGCCCGAGTCGGTGATCGACGAGGAGGTCGGCTACATCATGTCGCTGGGTGTCGAGTTCCGGGCGGGCCAACGAGTGGATTCGATGAAGGCGCTGCTGGCCGGGGAACTGGGCGGCCGCTACGACGCGGTCTTCGTCGGCAGCGGCGCACCGCGCGGGCGTGACCTGAAGGCGCCGGGCCGCGACGAGGCGGCGGCGCAGATCCATATCGGCATCGATTGGCTGGCGTCGGTGTCTTTCGGCCATGTCACCTCGGTGGCGCCTCGGGTCATCGTGCTGGGCGGCGGCAACACCGCGATGGACTGTTGCCGTTCGGCGCGCCGCCTGGGTGCGACCGATGTGAAGGTGGTGGTGCGCAGCGGCTTCGACGAGATGAAGGCCTCGCCCTGGGAGAAGGAAGATGCCATGCACGAGGGCATCCCCATCCTGAACTACCACGTGCCGAAGTCCTTCGAATTGGAGGGTGGCCGGCTCGTCGGCATGCGCTTCGAACTGGTCGAGGCCCGCTTTGACGACAAGGGCCAGCGCAGCCTGGTTCCCACCGGCGCGCCGGACGTCGTGCTGCCCTGCGACGAGGTGCTGATCGCTGTGGGCCAGGAGAACGCGTTCCCCTGGATCGAGCCGGATTGCGGCCTGGCTTTCGATCGCTGGGGGCTGCCCGTGGTCAACCCCAAGTCATTCCAGACCGTGCTGCCCCATGTCTTCTTCGGTGGCGACGCGGCCTTCGGCCCGAAAAACATCATCACCGCCGTGGCCCATGGCCACGAGGCGGCGGTGTCAATCGACCGCCACCTTCATGGCGACGCGGTGGAGTCGCGCCCGGCGCCGCATGTGAACCTGATGTCGCAGAAGATGGGCATCCACGAGTGGAGCTACGACAACTCGGTTTCCAACGACCTGCGCTCGAAGGTGCCCTGGACCGAGGCGCAGAAGGCCCTGGCCAGCATCAAGGTCGAGGTCGAACTGGGCTTCGATGCGGCGACGGCATTCAAGGAGGCCCAGCGCTGCCTGAACTGCGACGTGCAAACGGTGTTCACCGACAAGCTGTGCATCGAGTGCGACTCGTGCGTGGACATCTGCCCGATGGATTGCATCAGCTTCACCGACAACGGCGACGA
The DNA here is from genome assembly GCA_964369025.1 of uncultured Ideonella sp. GTDB lineage: Bacteria > Pseudomonadota > Gammaproteobacteria > Burkholderiales > Burkholderiaceae_C > Ideonella. The sequence continues at coordinate 6,973 of CAYJEC010000139.1, forward strand.
GGCCGACCTGCGCGGCCGCCTGAATGCGCCAGCGAACCAACTGGATCAGGCGCTCTATGTGAGCGGCCCCCTGAAGACCCAGCGGGTGATGGTGAAAGACGAAGACGTCTGCCTGCACTGCGGCCTGTGCGCCGAGCGCTGCCCCACCGGGGCCTGGGACATGCAGAAGTTCCTGCTCATCACCACCAAGGCCGGCCCGATGTGCCGGGGCAGCAAGTCCAGGCGTGAGGAGGCCGCGGCATCATGATCAGAAGAATCGAGGCAGTGAACGACTTCGTCGTCAAGTTCGCCAATGTCAACGGCTCCGGCTCGGCCTCGGCCAATGAGTTGTTCGCCAAGGCGATCCTGCGCATGGGTGTGCCGGTCAGCCCGCGCAACATCTTCCCCAGCAACATCCAGGGTCTGCCCACCTGGTACGAGGTGCGCGTCAGCGAGGCGGGCTGGCTGGGCCGGCGGGGCGGCATCGACATGATGGTCGCGATGAACCCGCAGACCTGGGCCCAGGACGTGGCCGAGATCGAGACCGGCGGCTACCTGTTCTACGACAGCACGCGCCCGTTGCCGCCCAGTGCCTTCCGCGAGGACATCACGGTCATCGGCATGCCAGTCACGGCGATCTGCAACGCCACCTACGAAGACGCGCGCCAGCGCCAGCTGTTCAAGAACATCATGGTGCTGGGTGCACTGTCGGCGCTGATGGACATCGACGCCGGGGTGATCGAGAAGCTGTTCGCCGAGCAGTACCGCGGCAAGGAGCGCCTGCTCGAATCCAACG
>CAYJEC010000140.1:0-7740 GCA_964369025.1 uncultured Ideonella sp.
GCCCTGCAGGCGCATGTGGGCGGCCGCCTGGCGCCCTACGAATACCCCAAGGAGATCGAGTTCATCGACGCCTTGCCGATGACCACCACCGGCAAGGTGCAGCGGCGCGTGTTGCGCCTGCAGGAAGAGGAACGCGACCGCGTGGCACCGGCGGTCTGACGGCCGGATCATTTCGCGCACTTCCCCCGGGCTGCCTGCACGGCCAGCGCGGGAAGGCCCAGCAAGCCGCCTGGCACGGGCGCCTTCATGCAGTCGGGCAGCCCGGCCTGGGCAACCTGCTCGGCGAGCGCGGTGTCGCCGCGTTCGATGTCCAGGCCTGTGGCGGCCGCGGTGCGCTCGTGCAGCAGTGGCGATCGGCCAGCCAGGCGGATCGCCGCGCGCGTGGCGGTACTGTCCAGCAGGCGTTCGACGGGCGGCGCCGAAGCGGCGCTGGCAGGCGGCTCGGGCGCCGCGGCCACCCATTGTGATTCACCCGAGGGCAGTGGCGAAGGCCGCAACGTGGCGGCCGCCGGGGCGGCAACGGGCACGGGCACGCTTCGATCTGGGCGCGGCGAAGCAAGCTGCGGCACCGGTGCAGGTGAGCGCAACCAGATCACGGCAGGCGGCTCCACGCGCATGGGCACCGAGCGATGCCGCATCGCCTGCCACAGGCCCGTCAGCAGAAGCGCGTGCAGGACCAGCACCAGCAGCCCATGCGCAGCGCCAGGGCGGCGCATGGGCTCAAGCTGGAGCGTCATCCGGGCGGTATTCCAGCAGGTCGCCTGGCTGGCACTGCAGGGCATCGCAGATCAGCTCGAGGGTGTCGAAGCGCACCCCGCGCACCTTGCCCGATTTCAGCAGCGAGATGTTCTGCTCGGTGATGCCCACCCGCTCGGCCAGTTCGCGCGAGCGCATCTTGCGCTTGGCGAGCATCACATCGAGGTGGACGATGACAGCCATCAGACGAAGCCCTCGTTTTCCTCGGCGACGCGCGCGGCCTCGGTCATCACACGAGCGATGGCCATGAAGACCAGCGCGCCCAGCACCAGGGCATAGTCGTTCGAACTCAGCGTCAGCATCACCACGCGTTGACCCGGTGGGTTGTCCCAGGATACCGCCACCGACATCAAGGTTTGGGACAGCGGCTGGGCCACCGACAACGCCAGCAGCAGCGCCCCGAACCGGCGCAGGCAAGCCAGTGCTCGCGGGCTGAACACCGCGCCGCGCAGGTACTCGCCGAACAGCGACCACAGCTGCCACAGCAGGGCCAGGCCCAGCAGCACCGGCGGCAGGCTGGCAGCGGCCATGCGGGCTCGTCCGGCAGATCCCAGGGGTTGCTGCGAAAGATGCATCAGGCTGAGGCCCGAGGTCTGCCCCAAGCCCAGATCGAGCAACACCTCAGGGGCCCACAACAGCAGCGGCGGAACGGCCAGAAGAAGCGGCACGGCCAACAGTGCGAGGCCACGCACGCCACGGGCCAGCCCCGCAAGGCGGGCAGCCAGCGCGGGTTGAGATTTCACGGTCAGGGTCATGTGTTTACTGTAAAACAGTAAAAAATAGCTGTCAAACAGGGTGCCTGCGTGCGTTTGCAGGGTGCGGCACACTTTGCGCCATGCAAACACTCACCCTTGGGCGCAGCGACCTGCGCGTCAGCCCCATCTGCCTGGGCACCATGACCTTCGGCGAGCAGGTCGGCCAGGAGGCCGCTCACGCGATCCTCGACCGCGCGCTCGAACGCGGTGTCAACTTTCTCGACACCGCCGAGATGTACTCTGTGCCCCCCAAGCCGGAGACCTTTGGCGCCACCGAGGCCATCCTCGGCGAGTGGTTCGCTCGCCGGCCGGGCGTGCGACAGAAGGTGGTGCTGGCCAGCAAGGTTGCCGGCCCCTCGCGCGGCATGCCCTGGGTGCGGGGCGGCGCGCCGGATCTGCGGCCGGCTGACATTGTTTCCGCCTGCGAGGACAGCCTGAAGCGCTTGCAGACGGATGTCATCGACCTGTACCAGATCCACTGGCCCAACCGCAACGCACCGAGCTTCGGCGCGATCTATTTCGACCCGACGCGCGACACCGAGCAAACCTCCATCCACGACCAACTCGAAGCCCTTGCCGGGTTGGTGAAGGCGGGCAAGATCCGCCACATCGGCCTGTCCAACGAGACGCCCTATGGCGTGGGCGAGTTCGTGCGAATTGCAGAAGCCCACGGCCTGCCGCGCGTGCTCACCGTGCAGAACCCGTACTGCCTGATCAACCGCTCGCTGGACAACGGGCTCGACGAGACCCTGCACCGTCTTGGCGTGGCGCTGATCCCGTACTCGCCGTTGGGCTTCGGCCTGCTGACTGGCAAGTACGACGAACGTGGCTTCGACGACCCTGCCAGTACCGGCCGCATGGCGCTCTATGAGCGGATGAAGCAGCAGCGCTGGGGCAGAGCCACGGCACTGGCAGCCGCGCGCCGCTACAACGCGCTGGCCGGGGAGCACGGCCTCACGCCCAGCCGCATGGCGCTGGCCTGGTGCTATACGAACTGGCGGGTGGCCTCGACCATCATCGGCGTCACATCCCTGGCCCAGCTCGACGAGGATCTGGATGCGTGGGGCACCACACTGCCCAAGGAAACGCTGGCTGCCATCGACGCCATCCGGCTCGAGATGCGCGACCCGGCGCAATAATTTCGGGCATGGCGAAGAAAGACAAGCACGTCAGCGAAACACCGGCCACCCAGTGGCTCAAGGCCCACGGGGTGGCCTACACCGAGCATGTCTACGACTACGTGGATTACGGCGGAACGGCAGAATCCGCGAAGCAACTCGGCCGACCGGAACACGAGGTGGTGAAGACCCTGGTGATGCAGGACGACCGTGGCGAGCCACTGATCGTGCTGATGCATGGCGACCGGCAGGTGAGCACCAAGAACCTGGCTCGGGCCATTGGGGCCAGGAGCGTGGAGCCATGCAGACCCGAGGTGGCCCAGCGCCACAGCGGTTTCCTGGTCGGCGGCACGTCGCCATTCGGCACCCGCAAGGCCATGCCGGTCTACGTGGAGGCCAGCGTGCTGGCGTTGCCGGGCATCCTGATCAACGGCGGGCGCCGCGGCTACCTGGTCGGCATCGCGCCGGCGGTGCTGACCGAGGTGCTCCGTGCGCGCCAGGTGACCTGCGGCCTGGCATGACGGGGAGGCGGCCCAGGCGCCTATGATCGGCTCATGAAGCTCTGGGCCATCCTGGCTGCGTCCTGTTTTCAGATGTCACCTTGCCTGGCCGAGGTGATGCGCTTGGCCACAGGCGAGTTGCCGCCGTACGCCACCGAGGCCCGGGGCGACCAGGGCGTGGCCTTGCGCATCGTGCGCGAGGCCTTCCGCAGCCAGGGCCATGACGTGATCTACACCTTCATGCCCTGGGGCCGTGCGTTGGAAGAGGCGCGCGCTGGCAAGTGGGACGGCACTGCTTACTGGGGCCACAAGCCGGAGCACGAACAGAGCTTCCTGCTCAGCGAGAACGTCCTCACCGAGCAGTGGGTGGTGCTGCACCGCGCTGCGTTGAAGGTCGACTGGAAGAAGCCCGGCGACCTGGCGCCCTACACCTTCGGAGCCATCAAGACCTACACCTACACGCCGGAGTTTCACGCGCTGTTCGCCAGCGGCAAGCTCAAGGTGGACTGGTCGCCGGACGATATCGCCACGTTGCGCAAGCTGGCAGCCGGCCGGGTGGATGTGGTGCTGCTCGACCGCAACGTGGCCTGCTACCTGATCGACCAGCATCTCACGGCCGGCGAGGCGCAAACGATCCGCGCGCACCCCAAGCTGATGACCGAGAACTTCAGCACCCACCTGATGCTGCCCAAGGCCCTGCCGCAGAGCGCGGCCAGGCTGGAAGCTTTCAACAAGGGGCTGGCCGCGCTGAAAGCCTCAGGCGAGTACCGGCGCCTGCTGGAGTCGACCGACTGCGCTGCCGGCCTGGCGATACCCCAGAAGCCTCGCTGAACCCGCTCAGCGGGTGTCGAGCTCGCCCTGGACGGTGGCAGGGTTGGCCGCCATCACCGCGTCGATCTGGCGCAGCACGTCGTCGAAGGCCAGCGGCTTGGTGACATAGGCCCGCGCTCCGGCTTGCATTGCGGCATGAATCGTCTCATCCATCGCGTCGGCCGACACCATCACCACCGGCAGGTGGCGCAGTTGCGGGTCGCCATGGAGCGTGTGCAGCAGTTCCAGGCCGCGGCCGTCGGGCAATTGCATGTCCAGCAGCAGCAGGTCGGGCGGCGAGCGGCGCAGATGGGCCAGGCCGTCGGCAAGGGTTTCGCAGACCTCCAGGCGAAGGTCAGGCCGGCGCCCGACCAGTGCGGCCATCACAAGCGCGTTGACGGCGTCGTCCTCGATATAGAGCAACCGGCGCGGGCGCGTTTCGGTGAACTCGGGCCCTTCGGCGAGGTCCGGTGGGCGATCCGTCAGCGTGCCTGCCGGCTGGGCCACCGGCAGCGTGACGGTGAATTCGCTGCCGGCGCCCGGTGTGCTGCGCACCCCCAACTGGCCCCGCATCAACTGCACGAGGGTCCGGGTGACGACCAGCCCGATGCCGGCTCCCGGCTTGCCCGAGGACTCCCGGCCCAGCCGGTTGAAGGACTGGTACAGGCCCTCCAATTGCTGCGGTGTCATGCCGAGGCCGGTATCGCGCACCGTGATGCGCACGGTCGCGCCATCCACTGCCAACCGGCCCCGAAGATCCACCCGCCCGCCGGGCCGGTTGTACTTGACGGCATTGGACAGCAGGTTCACCAGCACCTGCTCGACACGCACCGGGTCTGCGTGAATCCAGCGTGCGTCTTCGGCGATCTCCAGCGAGCACTGCACCTGGTCACGTTTCGCGTCGGCGGCGACGAACGCCAGCGCGTCGCGGGCCAGCGGCGCCAGATCCACCGGCCCCAGGGAAAGCCGCAGGCTGCCGGATTCGATGCGCGACAGGTCCAACACGTCGCTGATCATCCCGGTCAGGTGCCAACCCGCCCGTTCGATCAAGGCCACACCGTCGCGCCGCCGGGCGTCCGCCTGGACCACCGGATCCTGCGACAGGGACTGCGCAAAACCGACGATGGCGTTGAGCGGCGTTCGCAGCTCATGGCTCATGCGAGACAGGAACTCGGTCTTCGCCAGGCTGGCCGCCTCGGCCGCTGCCCGAGCCTGTTCAGCTGCGCGCGTGCGCAAGGTGTCGGAGATGTCCGAGACCACGATGATCCAGGCCACGTCCCGGGCTCCGCTGACGGGTGTCAACTGCAACTGTGCCTCGAATGCCGGGGCGTCTGCAGGCTTGAGCGGCAGGCGGTCGGTGCAGGCCTCGCGCGGGTTGAGCCGGGGGATCAACCAGGCTGCGAGATCGGGGTTCTTGCCGGTGGTCACCTGGGCCAGCCCGGCGAGCGTGCGCCGCTGCGCCAGGGCCTCCAGCGGCTGGCCCAGCAGGCGCGCTGCCGCTTCGTTGGCGTAACGAACGCCCAGCGTGGCGTCGAGGGCCAGCAGGCCGTCGCGCAGCGAGCCGAGAATGGCCGTGCGCTCGCCCAGCCCCTCCCGCAGCTTGGATTCAGCCGACTCCCGCCTCTGCATCTCCGTGGCCCGGACCTCCAGGAAATGGTTCAGCGCATGGCTGAGCACGATGACCTCGTCGGTCGAGTCGATGCTGTCGGGATCAACCAGCAGGCGGGCACCGCGGTCGTCGATCTTCAGACCGCGCAGGTCCTGCACGAGGCCGGCAAGCCGCCGGGTCACCAGGCGGTGCATCAGCAGCAGCAGGCCCAGGGCGATGGCCACCACCTTGAGCAGTTCCCAGGGCAGACGCTCCATCGCACGGCGCTCGATCTGGGCATCGATCTCTGCAAAGGATTCGCTGATGCGCAGGCTGCCAATCGGCGCCGGCCGCGCTGCCACGCTCAGCTGGACTTGGCGCTGCTCAACGGCCCGCGTGATGTCGAAGCCTGGCCGCCACAGGTCGACCAGGATCTTGCCGTCGTCGGCCAGCACCTGGGCCCGCACCACGGCACCATCGCGCACGAGGTTGCGCGACAGCAGATCCAGTGCGGCGAGGTCGTAGTTCCACAGCGCGAGTGCAATGGGAGGAGAGCTCAGGGACAGCGCGGCTTCAGTGCGCGCCCGGGCAGCCTGGGTCAGGTCACCGCGTTCACGCCATAACTCGATCGCACCGATCAGCACGAAAACCGTCACGCTGAACGCCGCGACAGACACCAGCATCCGGGTGATCAGCGACGAGTTCAGGCGCAACAACGGAGGCACTGGGTACGGCGGGGTGGGGGCGGCCGGGGCAGGGGCACGGCCGGGATGGCGCCGTGGCGCGGCAGGCGGCCAGCATACCCAACTGCGGGGCCCGCGCCAACCCGCAACCGCGCGCCATCAATCATCCATATGGCGCTTGAACCGATGGATGAACCAGGTGACCACGCCCACCACCGGCAGCACCGCCACACCCACCACCACCTCGGGCTGCAGGTGCCAGCCCTCCAGCGCTGGCAGTGACTTGGCCGCCTTGGCCAGGTAGCCGACCAGGCTCAGGGCGTAGTAGCTGATCGCCACCACCGACAGGCCCTCCACCGCCTGCTGCAGGCGAAGCTGAAGCTTCTGTCGGTGCACCATCGCCTTCAGGAGGGCCTGGTTGCTGGCCTCGCGCTTCATCTCCACCCTCACCCGGGCCAGGCTGACAGCGCGGTTGATGCGCTCCGCAATGTCGGTCAGGCGGTGGTCGGTGCTGTCGCACAACGCAATGGCGGGCTCGAACCGGTGGCCCAGGAAGCCGCCCAACGTGCGCGAGCCGGCGATGCGGCGTTCGCGCAGGCTCCCCAGCCGGTCGGCCACCAGGGCGCGGTAGGCGCGGGTGGCCGAGAAGCGGTAGCGCGTGCGCGAGGCACTGTGCTCCACCTCGGCGGCCAGCCGCGTCAACGCCTCCAGCGACTGGGCATCCTCGGCGTGTGAGCTCTCCTCGCGCGCCATCGCGTCGACCAGGCCCTGCAACGCGGTCTCCAACTCGGCCAGTGCCGCGGCCTCGCGCTGGGCCACCGGGAAGCCCAGCATGGCCATCATGCGGTAGGCGTCGATCTCGCACAGGCGCTGCACGCTGCGTGCCGCCTGGTCGGCAGTCAAGCCCTGGTCGAGCAGCACGAAGCGGGTGAAGCCGTCGGCCGACACGGTGAGCCGGGTGAAGACGGTGGCCGCGCCGTCGGCGATCTGCGAAGCCATCAATGGCGCGCCAGGCTCCGCACCTGGGGTGGCGAAATGGCCGTGGCAGCGCTCGACCAGGCCGGCGTCGGCGCGCAGCACCAGCACGTGGGTCGCCGAGATCAGTTCCCCTGCGCCCTCGCCGGACAGCAGTGTGGTGAAGGCCGCAGGCAGGTGGGTGTGGGCGTTGGCCTGCTCCAGCAGCGCTGCCAGGCCGGGGCCTTCGCGCGCGGCCTCGTCTGCGCTAAGCGGGCGAGTCATCTGCCAGCTGATGAACTCGCCATGGCGCTCCAGCTTCAAGGCCCAGCCGGGCCCCTTGAGCACGTGGCGCCGCACACCGGCCGGCGGGGCCGCATGGCCCACCGTTGCGCACAGCACCGCCAGGGCCTGCTCGGCGCGGGCCGGCTGCATCTGCCAGTGCACCCAGGACGAGACCACGCTGTCCGAGGCCACTGCCATCGGCGGGCGGGCGTGCAGTTCCTCGTGCAGGGCCAGGCGTTGCCGCGCGGGCCATGGGGCCGGGGTGTCGTTGGGCATGGGGGTGCTCATCGT
>CAYJEC010000141.1:0-7734 GCA_964369025.1 uncultured Ideonella sp.
GGCCGTTCGAGCACATCGCCTACACGCTGCCCTACAACTTCAGCGAGCAGCCGGCGCTGTCGGTACCGGCGGGTTGGTCGCCCGAGGGCCTGCCGATCGGCCTGCAAATCATCGGTCACCGGCACGACGATCTGGGCGTGCTGCAACTTGGGCGCCTGTGGGAGTCTCTGCGGCCCGCCGGGCCCGCGATCCCTGATCGGCCCACGCCGCCACGCCAGACATGAAAGTGCCCGGCGGGGCCCGGTTCGCCTTGCCGTACATTTCGCGCATGACGATGCCGCCCGCTTCGCCAACACAGCTACGGGACCCTCGCGACAACCGCCTGGGTACGTCGTCGCACGAGGCCGCAGACCATGCAGAGACGGCCCTGTGGCGGATGATGTCGTTCTTCGACACCCCGCTGGCGGACCTGGACGCGGCACACACGGCCGACCCGGGATGGGCGCTGCCGCTGGTCATGCGGGCCGGCTTCCTGCTCAGCCTCACCGAGCCGGCCCACACCGAGGACGCGCAGCGCCTGCTGGCAGAAGCCGAACCCTTGCTGGCCGATGCGCCGCCGCGAGAGCGCGCGCACTTCGAGGCCCAGCGGGCGGTGGCCGACGGGCGCTGGCAGCACGCCTGCAGGATGTGGGACGAGTTGCTGCTGGATCACCCTCGCGATGCGCTGGCCCTCCAGTGGGCACAGCTGTGGGATTTCTACCGGGGCGACGCGGTCAATCTGCGCCAGCGGCCGGCCCGTGCGCTCCCGGAGTGGAGCGAGAGCGACCCGCTGTTCCCCTTTGTGCTGGGCCTCTACGCTTTCGGCCTGGAGGAGTGCAATCTTTACCCTCAGGCCGAGGAGGCCGGCCGCCGCGCGATCGCCCTGGAAGCCAGGGTGCCGTGGGCCGTGCATGCGGTGGCCCATGTGATGGAGATGCAGGGCCGCTTCGAGGACGGCGCCGCCTGGCTGCGCCAGCACCAACCCAGCTGGGCCGAGGGCAACGGCTTTGCCGGCCACCTGTGGTGGCACATGGGCCTGTTCCGCCTCGAGGCGCTGGATGTGCCTGGTGTGCAACGCCTGATCGACGCGCACCTCAGTGGCCCGGCGTTGCAGACCACGCTGCAACGCGTCGACGCCGCCGCCCTGCTGTGGCGCATGCACCTGATGGGGGTGGACGTCGGCGCCCGTTTCGTCGACCTGTTGCAAGGCTGGGACCCGCAAGACGATGACGCCGGCCACTACGCCTTCAATGACCTGCACGTGTTGATCGCACTGCTCGGGTCTGGCGAGTTGCTGCGTGCCGAGAGCTGGGTGGCGCGCTGCGCCGCACGCGCGATGGCACCGGAGGACGTGCGCCGAAGCAACCACGCGATGGCACGCGAGGTGGGCCAGCCGCTCATGCGCGGGCTGCTCGCCTACGCACACGGCGACGCTGATGGCGCGGTGGCCGCCCTGATGCCAGCGCGCGCGGTGGCCCAAAGGCTGGGCGGCAGCCACGCGCAACGCGACCTGATCGACCAAACCCTGCTCGCCGCGTCGGCGCGCGCCTGCCACCGCCAGGCGGGCCGGGCCCTGCTCAACGAGCGCCAGATGGCCAAGCCCTTGACGCCGCTGACCCGGCATTGGGCCGAGCTACTCGGGATTGCCGTCTAGGGCTGCGATCCGGCGGCCTGCCCCAGCCAGGCGGCACCGCGAACGCCGGACGAGTCCCCGTGCTGGGCGGGCCTCAGCCGCGTGCGCAGCGGCTGCCCTTCGGCCCCTGCGGCAAAGACATGGCGGCCCCACAGCCGGGGCACCTCGGTATAGAGGTGCTCCATGCGCGAGAGCCCGCCACCGAGGACGATCACATCCGGATCCAGCAGGTTGATCACCTGGGACAAGGCGCGTGCCAGCCGCTCCGCGTGGCGCGCCAGCGTGGCCTGGGCCAGCGGGTCGCCGGCCGTGGCCGCAGCGGCGATCTGCACCGCGCTGGCCCCGCCCGGCCCGCTGTGGTCGCGCGCCAACCCCGGGCCAGCCACCAGCGTCTCGATGCAGCCCACCTGCCCGCAATAGCAGGCCCAGCGCGGGTCGGCAGGGCCGGCCCAGGGCAGCTCGTTGTGGCCCCATTCGCCGGCCAGGCCATTGGGCCCGGTGAGCACCTGCCCGTTCACCGCGATGCCAGCGCCCGACCCTGTGCCCAGGATCACCGCGAAGACCACCGCAGCACCGGCACCCGCACCGTCGGTGGCCTCGGACAAGGCCAGGCAGTTGGCATCGTTGGCCAAGCGCACCGGCTGCGCCAGCAACGCCTGCAGGTCATGTTGCAGGGGCTGCCCATTGAGGCAGGTGGAGTTGGCGTTCTTGATCAGGCCCTGCGGGGTCTGGCTGCCCGGCGTGCCGATGCCGATGCTGGCGTCGCCCAGCGCAAGGTCACCGCGAGCCTGTGCCACCAGGCCGGCCACCGCCTGCAAGGTGGCGCGGTAGTCACCAGCAGGCGTGGCGATGCGCCGCCGCCAACGCTCGGCACCGTGCTCGTCGAGCACCAGCGCCTCGATCTTGGTACCGCCGAGGTCGATGCCGATGGCTGCGCGCCGGCTCATGCCACCGCCTTGGGCGATGCCGATACAACTTGAAGGTAGGCGGCCGGCGGCCGACCCAACGTGGTGCGGCGTGGTTCAGTATGACGGGTCATGCGCATGTGGGGCACCTTGTCAATCTGAGAGTTTAGGGGGTACCCCCCTAAGGTGATCCCCCCTGTTTCGGTGTTTCCACCCATGACAGGAAGCGGCCAGTGAAGCCAACTGGAGTCTCGCTGGATGGGCCAGCGCCGCTTACCAATCTAGGAGTTTCAATTGAGCAAGATTTCCATGATCCACGGTGCCGTTGCCGCCGCCGCCCTGCTGGCTCTGGGCGTGGCGAACGCCGCCGGTCCCTCCAAGAGCCACGCTGGTGGCGCTTCGAAGGCTGAATCCGTTGCCCCGAGCGCGGTCCTGTACGACCAAAACGACAACGACCTCGGCAGTGGATTCACCTCCCAGAATTTCGAGGTGACATTCGATGCCTACGATTCGCAAGCGGCGGATGACTTCACGGTTCCTGCCGGTTCGAAGTGGCTCGTCACCTCGGTGACCGCCTCCGGCGTCTACTACAACGGCACCGGGCCGATGGCATCGGCTCACGTGACGTTCTACAAGAACAAGGCGGGCAGCCCGAGTGCCATGGTGGCTGACATTCCTGCCGCAGCCATTTCATCCGACGTCGCCGGTTCGGTGGTGGTCACGTTCCCGAAGGTCACGTTGAAGCCCGGCACGTACTGGGTGTCGGTGCAGGCCAACATGGACTTCGGCGTTGGTGGCCAGTGGGGCTGGGAAGCCCGTTCGTTGACCGCCGGCAACCTGCCGAAATGGCAGAACCCCCTGGGCGGTTTCGGCGTTGGTTGCACCACGTGGTCCGACATGGGCACCTGCCTTGGGGCAAGCGTTCCGGACCTGATGTTTGCCATCGGCGGCAAGGCCAAGCCCATCTGATCAAGCGAAACCCGCTAGTGATCCAAGGCGGCCTACGGGCCGCCTTTTTCTTTGTCAGCCGACGTCGCTCAGCGCCACTCGGGCGGCACCGCCGGGTAGCTGGTGTGGACGCTACCGAGGCTGCTGATCAGCGGACCGAGCCAAGGCTCGAAGTGGCGCCAATGGTCAACGGCCCCGGCGGTGATCGGCCGGCGGACCTGCTCTGAGCTGGGGGTCGTCAGGGTCCGCTCGGTCTCGTAGAAACGCAGGCAGCCCTCCTCGAACGGCAGGCCCAGGTAGGCCAGCAGGCGCCGCACCTCGGCCTCCGGGTTGGCGACCAACTCTTCGTAGATGACACGGTGGACGCGCCCCGGCAAGACGGCGTCGAAATGCGCCATCAGCTCCACATAGTCGCGGTAGAAGAGGCCCAGCTCGGGCAGGCTGAGCCGGCCCTTGGTGCTGTACGACTTGAACATCGACAGGCAACTGCCCACGGGGTGGCGCCGCGCGTCGATGATCTTCGCGTTCGGCAGCATCAGGTGGATCATCCCGATGTGGGTGACGTTGGCCGGCCGCTTGTCCAGGAAGTGCGGCCGCCCGAGGCGCCGATGCGCCTGCGCGCTGTGCAGGTAGGCCTGGCCCAGTGCTGCCAGCTCGGCGGGTGATATCGCCGCCAGCACCTCCAGATAGCCGGTGCCAAAGGCCGGGCCTGGGTGCGGGTCGAGCCGCGCGGCCATGGCCGTGATGTAGGGCAGCTCGGCGGTGCCTTCGATGGCTGAATGGCTGGCCAGGATCTGCTCGACCAGCGTCGAGCCCGATCGCGGCCGGCCCAGCACGAAGATTGGCGCAGGCGACGGGCAGCCCGCGCCTTCGCGGCTCTTGAAGAAGGCCGGCGTGAACAACGCCTTGTTGCGGGCGACTCCGGCCGAGAGCGTGGCGGGGTCGTAATCGATGCGCAGCCGCATGGCGCCGTTGCCCGCCTCGTACTGCGCAAAGGCGCGCTCGTAGTCGGCCTGGTCCTCCAGCGCCTTGGCCAGTGCGAACTGCAGGGGGATGCGGTCATCGGCCGGCAGATCCGCCCGCTTGAGATGCACCTCCATCGCGGCCACGTCGGCATCGGTCAGGCGGACGGTCTTCAGGTTGGCCAGGCTCCACCAGGCCGCACCACAGGCCGGCCGCAGTGCGATCGCACGCCGGTAGGCGGCAATGCTCTCCTCCTGCCGCCCCATCGCCCGGCGCGCGTGGCCACAACGCACCCAAGTCTCCACCCGGTTCGGGCTCTGGGCCGCCAATTGCTCGCAGAGGGCCAGCGCCTGCTCGCCGTCGCCCAGGATTTCCAGGATGTTGGCCTTCAGCAGCAGGAACAACGGGTTGCCCGCATCGCTGCCCAGCAAGGCCTCGGTCTCGTTCAGGGCTTCTGCGTAGCGGTGGTCCTGAAACAGCAGATGCGCCAGGTTGTAGCGTGCGGCCACGAAACCTGGTGCCTTGGTCAGGCAATGCGCCAGCTGCGCCATGGCATCGGCGGGGCGCCCCTGCCGCACCGACAAGCGCGCCTGCAGGTTCAGCGCGTCCGGGTCGTCGGGGTGCGCCGCCAGATGTGCCGCCAGATCCTTCTCCGCCAGCGGCAGCAGGTTGCTCTGGATCGCCGTGGCGACACGCTGCAGGCGCGTGTCGCGCAACGGCCGCTGCGCGCCCAGCCGGGCCGAGGCCTGCGCGAAAGCATCCGGCCGGGCCGGGCCGGCGGTGCCGAACAGGGGGGGCGGCTTGTTGTGGCTCATCGTCTGCGGGCGCGTTGAAAGACTCGAATCTATCCTGAACTGCGGCCGATGCGGAATCGGCTGGATGCAGCCCACCTTCGCGAAACGTGGTGCGAACGGTTCGGGCCGGTGACCCGGATCGGTGATGTGGGGTGAGCCGCCTGGGCGGCCAACGTTGCGTAAGACAGCGTGGCCCTTCTCTTCTCGTCTCGGCCCCACCCCTCACCAGGAGCACCCCATGAACGCCCGCCGCGATTCACTCACCCTTGCGCCCACCCAGCATCTCGCGGGCCACCTGGGCTCGGCCCTGGCGCTGTGCACACTCCTGGCCGCCGGCACCGGCGCCCAGGCGCTGACGTTCACGATTGGCGGCGGGGGTGACCCGCGTGACGTGGATTTCAGCCAGACCTTTGATCTGGCCGCTGACCGCACGGCGGCGGCTGAAACCTACATCGTGGCCCGCGGCACGCCCAAGGGCATCAAGCGCGTGGCCATTGGCAGCTTCTGCGTCGGCGCGGTCTACGGCAAGAGCGCCGCCGGCAACTCCAGCGGGGGCACGCTGAGTTTCTCCAAATCGGTGGTGGGTGGCTTTCCGGGAGGGCTGCCGGCCAGTGAGTTCCTGGAGTCCGCTGAAATCATGCGGGAGTACCTGGAAACGCGGTTGAAGGCTGCAGGCATCGAGGTGGTCCCCCAGGAGCGGCTCGCGGAGATCCCTGCGTACCAGAAGTTCGCCGAAAGCCTGGTGACCGAGCCGCAAGACGATGGCGAGGACCTGAAGATGGGCAAAGGCAGCAGCGCACGCCAATTGACCTGGGTCTTCTCGCCCGGCAAGCGCCCCTTCATCAAGGACTGCCGCCGGGGGAGCTATGCCAGCACCATGGCAATGGTCCGGCTGATCACCGACAAGGACATGGCCGGCATCAACGTGATGTCGGTGGCGGTGACGATGGATTTCGCCCTGGCGCAGGCCGCTGGCGGGTTCTTCAGTGGCGCCAAGGCGGACCTGAAGTACGGGCAGCATCTCTCACCCGGCGTCACCAACAACACCATGACGTTGTTCGGCGAAGGCGGCGGCACACTGTGGCTGAAGCAGGCCATCGTGCCGGCCAGGAACCCCTTCACCGAAGGCGGCAAGGGCGAGATCAAGCGCAAGGGCGAGTACGACTACCTCAAGGGCACCAGCACCACCACCACCACGCAGAACAGCACCATCGACGCCGACCACGAACTGTGGATCAGCAATGCCAACGCCCACATGAAGGCGCTGGTGGACATGTACGTGGCTGCGCTGGCTTCGACCAAGTAGGCGGGGGCTGGCTGGGCGGTGGCGGGTGCACGACCCGCTGTGCCGGAGTTTCCGGGCGTCAACCACCTGCGGGTCTACCGGCTGTACCGCGCGCAGCCAGCCTGTCCTTGCGCAAGCGCAAAAAGGTCAAGCGCCAAGCTGCAGAGCGCACGCCGCTGAAGTCTGACCGTGGCTGACGACTCCAGCCACGAACGCATGGACCGGGCGGCCCTGTTCAAAGGGCAAAGAAAAATGGGGGCGGATCTCTCCGCCCCCATGTTCTGGCTGATGTGCAACGCACCGGCAGGGCGCCGGCGCGTCACGCCATCATCCGATGCAGTTGGTCAGCGCGCCAGCACCGACTTGCCGCCCTCGACGACGGCGCAGGCACCTTCGGTGACGGAGATGGGCATGTTGCTCTGGAGCACGGTCTTCACGCCACCGGAAACGCCGGTCAGCGTGCCGGTGCTGCTACCGAACTTGAACTTCCAGTTGAGCGCTTCCCAGCCGTAAGCGGCGGCAGGGTTGCAACCATTTGCGCCCTTGCACTTGGTCGTGCCCTTGGTGTAGTTGGCCTTGGTCTGCGCGCCAGCGGAGCCGGCACAGTCATAGCTCTTCCAGGTGGCCGAATTTTCGGAGTCGTACTGCATGGCGTCGCAGAAACCGGCGGGAGCGAAGGAGACGCAGGTGGGGAATGCCAGCGCTGCAGGCGCAAACGCGGCACAGGCGACAAAAGACAGTCCGCTGAGAATCTTTTTCATGGTTGACCTCGATATGGAAAGTTGGCGATGAACGTCCGTCTAGTCCAAGGCGGCAGAAGCCATGCGCCTCTCCCCCCTCAAACACCCTCTTTACCCTCTTTCTCGCCGCCAACCCTGGCTTAGACAATCCAGGACCCAGCAGTGGAGTGAGTGGGTGTAACAATCCTAGGGGTTCGCTGCGGTCGGCCATATCCCTCGTTCATGTGCCGGGTTTACCCCTTACAACACCAAGGTTGAGGGATTGACCAGAAGCGAGGAAAGGTCCAGTCGGAGCGGAGCTGACTGTGTCGAACCTACAGTCAAAGACTTCCCGCAGGGCCCAGCCGCAATTCTTGGCTGCACGCCTTGCGCGATTGCACGGGGACGACACAACGCAAAACGGCTTGCAGCGCGTGTACGCATGCAAGCCGTTGATTTGTATGGTGGCCTGGGGCGGAATCGAACCACCGACACGCGGATTTTCAAT
>CAYJEC010000142.1:0-7727 GCA_964369025.1 uncultured Ideonella sp.
TCGCAGCTGCCACGCCGCCCGACCTGACACCGGCGTACGTCGAATTGCGGGTGCCGCGCTACCGGCGAAGCTTCACCCTCAGTCGCGAACTGGACCCGAGCCGCATCGAGGCCAACCTGAAGGACGGCGTGCTCAACCTGCGCATCCCCAAGCAGGCGCATGCGCAACCCCGCCGTATTGCCGTGCAGGTGGGCTGAGACGGTGGTCGTGCGCCACGGGGCCCGGTGGTGCATTGGGGCCGTCGTCCTGGCGGCAATGGCCCTGCCTGCGCTGGCCGGTGCGCGCACCGAGGCCGCGCCGCGCCCTGTGGCGCCCCGCCCGGCGCTGTCGGCCGAGGAGCAGAACAACATCGCGGTGTTCAAGGCGGCTTCGCCGGCGGTGGTCAACATCACCGCGCTGAGCACCGAGCGCGACCTGTTTTCGCTCAATGTTCAGCAAGTTCCGCGCGGCTCCGGCACCGGCTTCGTGTGGGACGAACGCGGCCACATCGTCACGAACTTCCACGTCATCCAGGGCGCCAGCGCGGCCCGGGTGACGCTGGCAGACCAGACGAGCTTTCGCGCCGAACTGGTCGGCGCCTTCCCGGATCGTGATCTCGCGGTGCTGCGCATTGAAGCACCCAAGGCGAAGCTGCCGCCGCTGCCCATCGGGTCGAGCCGTGAACTTCAGGTCGGCCAGCGCGTGTTCGCCATAGGCAACCCCTTCGGTCTGGACCAGACGCTGACCATGGGCATCGTCAGTGCGCTTGGCCGGGAAATCGAGTCGGTCACGCGGCGCACCATCCGCGGCGTGATCCAGACCGATGCGGCCATCAACCCCGGCAACTCCGGCGGCCCGCTGCTCGATTCCGCCGGCCGGCTGATCGGCGTCAACACCATGATCTACAGCCCGTCAGGCGGCAGCTCCGGCATTGGCTTCGCGATCCCGGTGGACGAGGTCAACCGCATCGTGCCCCGGCTGATCCGCGATGGCCGCATGGTGCGCCCGGCATTGGGTGTGAATGGCGGCCCGGCCTCGCTGAGCAGGTCGCTGGATCTGCCCGCCGGTGTCGCATTGGTGGGTGTCACCGCGGGCGGGCCGGCGCAACGTGCGGGCCTGGAGCCCTTCCGCCGCGGGCGCGACGGCCGGGTCGTGGCCGGCGACGTGATCACCGCCGTCAACGACGAGCCCGTGGCGGATTTCGACGACCTGCTGAACGCACTGGAGCGTCAACGCCCAGGCGACAAGGTGACGCTGACCATCTGGCGTTCAGGCCAGACGCGCAAGCAGGCCGTGACACTGGCCGAGGCGTCGGACTGAGGGCTTGAGTTCAGTCGGCGTCAAAGAAATCTCCGGCTCGGGCGAGAAAGGCCGGCCCCCAGGGGCGGGCGTCGATGCGCGGCCAGCAGTCCAGGATCCACTCGATCGTGTTGATCGCGCGCAGTTCGAGGCAGGCCTGCACCTGGGCACCGACATCAGGCGGCAATGGGCGGCATTCGGCATAGCCCTCGAACAACTCGTCGCGAAACCGCTGGAAGAGCGCACTGTGGTCGCGGTGGCCGGCCAGCGGGAACCTCAGGTACTGCAGCGGCGCGGCGAGGTCGAGCGCCTGGGGGCCCCAGCCGCAGTCGCTGAAATCGATCGCTCCGGCCTCGCGGGCCTGGAAAAGCAGGTTCCACAGGTGGAGGTCGCCGTGAACGAAGCCCCATCCAGATGGGGCCCGGGAAAGGCACGCCAGTTCGCCGCGCAAGCGTGCGGCGGCTCGCTCCACGCGCTGGTGCACCGGCGCCGGCAGGTGCGGGGTCCGTGGCCGGCGACCTTCGGCCCAGCTGTCGAGGTCGGGGCCGTCGGCCTGACGTGTGCTGGCCAGGCGGTGGGCCGCGGTGAGGTCAGCGGCCACGCGGTGCATCATGCCGACCAGGCGGCCCACGCGCCGCAGGTGCAGCGGGCGCAGCCCGGCATCGAGAATCCGCCCGCTCACCCAACTCAGCAAGACGGCCGAGCGGCCGTCGGGGCAGCACTGGACCAGCCGCCCGTCCACGCCTGCCCGCGGGGTGGGCACCCGGCATCCGGCGTCGCCCAAGCCAGCCAGCCAGGCCATTTCGGCCTCGATGTCGGCGGTGCCGCCAGCGCCGCGTGGGTAGATGCGCAAGCTCAGATCCTCGGCCGCGTGCTCGGCACCGCCGATCCGATGGATCTCGCAGGACAAGCGCGCGATGCAGCGCATGCGATCGGGGCGCACCCCGTAGGTCTGCCAGACCCAGCGCGCGAGGCCCTCGGAAGTATCAAGAAGTATCGGCATGGGGCTCGGGCGACAGGGGACTTGGCTTAGCCTCGGGTTGTTGTGCATCTCACTGAAAGTACCTGGACATGCGTGCCACCCTCTCTCTCGTCACGGCCTTGCTGCTGGGCAGCCAGTCCCTGGCGGCTCAGGCACAGTACACGGCCACCTTCATCGAGACGAGCAAGGTCTGGGGTTCCGTCGTCGCCGACTTCAACCGTGATGGGCACGACGACTTCTTCATCACCGGCCACGACCAGAGCGACAGGATCTGGTACTGGACCAAGAAGGGCTACAAGCCCGCCGCGCAGGCGCTCCCCTGGGTCGATCGGCATGACTGCGACGCTGCCGATGTGAACCTGGACGGCTTGCTCGACGTCTATTGCGCGATTGGCGCCGAGAAGGGCATCGGGGTCAAGGTCAACGAGTTGTGGATGCAACTGCCGACCGGGGAGTTCTCGGCCGCCAGCGGCTTTGGGGCCGAGGACCCGTACGGCCGAGGCCGGCGCCCGGTGTTCCTCGACTTCAACCATGATGGCTTTCCCGACCTCTACGTGACCAATGACGCCACGCCGCGGCCCGACGGCATGCTCAACGAGAACCGGCTGTTCATCAATCAGGCCGGTGCGGGCTTCGCGCCTGCCGACACGATCGCGTCAGGCGACAAGGGCTACCAGTGCGCTATCAAGGGCGACTTCAACCAGGACGGTTGGGACGACCTGATGGTGTGCTACGAGAACGGCCCTGGCCATCTCTTCCTGAACAACAAGGCGGGCAATTTCACCGAGGTGGCGTCACCGGCGCCGGGCGTCGAGTGGAAAGACGCCAAGCTGGTGGACATGAACGGCGATGGTCGCGAGGATCTGGTCCTGGTCACCCTGACCAACCTGTTCCAGATCTGGATCAACACAGGCGCCTCGCCGTACTTCACCAGCCCGGCGTACTCGGATCTGCTGCCGGCCAAGGGCGTCTCGGTGGCGGTGGGTGACTTCAACCGCGATGGACGGAAAGACGTCTACGTGGTGCTGCAGGACCTGAAGTGCCTGACAACCACCGTGGATCGCGCCCCGGACATTCTCTACACCGCCCGCACCACGGCAGGCTTCGACAAGACGCTGCTGCCGCAGTCGCTGCGGGGCTGCGGCCACATGGCGGATGTGGTGGACGGCGACAAGATCCTGCTTGAGAACGGCGGCATGGATTTCAAGGGCCCCAACTACCTGCTGAGTTGGTGAACCACGCTGCGAGTGGGCGTCACATGCCCGCGTAGTTCGGCCCGCCTCCGCCCTCCGGGGTGACCCAGACGATGTTCTGGGTCGGGTCCTTGATGTCGCAGGTCTTGCAGTGCACGCAGTTCTGCGCGTTGATCTGCAGGCGGTCCGAGCCGTCGTCGTTCTTGACGAACTCGTAGACACCCGCCGGGCAATAGCGGCTCTCCGGGCCGGCAAAACGGGCCAGGTTCAGCTTGACGGGCACGCTGGCGTCCTTGAGCGTCAGGTGAGCCGGCTGGTTCTCCTCGTGGTTAGTGTTGCTGATGAACACCGAGGACAGCTTGTCGAAAGTCAGCTTGCCGTCCGGCTTCGGGTACTCGATCTTCGGGCACTGGTCGGCCGGCTTCAGGTACAGATGGTCGGGCACCGAGGAGTGCAGGGTCCACGGCGGCACCTTCATGCCCAGCTTCGGCAGCAGCCACTGTTCGATGCCGGTCATCAGTTGCCCGATCAGCTTGCCCTTCTTGAACCACAGCTTGAAGTTCTTCGTGCGCTGCAGTTCGGCGTGCAGCCAGCTCCGCTCGAAGGCCTCGGGATAGGCCGCCAGTTCGTCCTGGGCGCGGCCTGCGGCCAACGCGTCGTAGGCGGCCTCTGCGGCCAGCATCCCGGTCTTGATGGCGGCATGGCTGCCCTTGATGCGCGAGGCGTTCAGCGTGCCGGCGTCGCAGCCCAGCAGCGCGCCACCCGGGAACACCAGCTTCGGCAAGGCCTGCAGGCCGCCGTTGTTGATGGCCCGCGCGCCGTAGCCGATGCGTTTGCCGCCCTCGATATGGGCGCGGATCGCGGGGTGGGTCTTCCAGCGCTGCATCTCGTCGAAGGGGCTCATCCAGGGGTTCTGGTAGTCCAGACCCAGCACGTAGCCGAGCGTGACCTTGTTGCCCTCAAGGTGGTAGAGGAAGCCGCCGCCGAAGCTGTTGTCGCTCAGCGGCCAGCCGGCGGTGTGCACCACGCGGCCGGGCTGGGCCTTGTCGGCGGGCACCTCCCAAAGCTCCTTGATGCCGATGGCAAAGCCCTGCGGATCGCGGCCCTCGGTGAGGTTGAACTGGGCGATCAGCTGCTTGCCCAGGTGGCCGCGGGCGCCTTCGGCGAACAGCGTGTACTTGCCGAGCAGTGCCATGCCGAGCTGGAAGCCGTCGTGCGGCTGGCCGTCCTTGCCGATGCCGAGGTTGCCTGTGGCCACGCCCGTGACCCGGCCTTCGTCGTCGTACAGCACCTCGGCCGCGGTGAAGCCAGGAAAGATCTCCACGCCCAGGGCCTCGGCCTGCTCGCCCAGCCACTTGGTGACGGCACCCAGGCTGACGACGAAGTTGCCGTGGTTGTGGAAGCAATCCGGCACCAGGAAATCCGGCGTGCGGGTGGCGCCGGTCTCGGAGAGGAACAGGATGTCGTCGGCGGAGACCGGCTGGTTCAGCGGGGCGCCACGCTCCTTCCAGTCGGGGAAAAGTTCGGTGATGGCGATGGGGTCCATCACGGCGCCCGACAGGATGTGCGCGCCGGGCTCGGAGCCCTTCTCCAGCACCACCACGTTCACCTCGCCGCCCTTGGCTGCCGCGATTTGCTTCAGGCGGATCGCCGCAGACAGGCCGGCCGGGCCGCCACCGACGATCACCACGTCGTATTCCATCGATTCGCGGGGGCCGTACTGGGCCAGAAGTTCGGGGGCGGTCATGTCGTTCTTTCGGGTCGTGGAGAGGGCGGCGAGCCGCCGACCGAGGGCATTCTAGCGGTAGGTGTGAAAAATAGAACGATCGTGCTTTTCTAAAGATGAAGTGCCGTCCGACCCCTGTGACATACGCCCGGCGAAGCGAGCGTGCTAACCTTTTCCTCCCCTTGCCGACCCGCGCCCAGCGCCTCCTGCCATGAGCTACAACATCGATCTGTCCGGCCGTGTGGCCCTGGTGACCGGGGCCACCAGCGGGCTGGGCGCGCAATTCGCCCGCACCCTGGCCAAGGCCGGCGCCGCCGTGGTGCTGGCCGGCCGCCGTGTTGAACGGCTCAAGACGCTTCGGGCCGAGATCGAGGGTGCAGGCGGCGACGCCCACTACGTGGCGATGGACGTCACCGACCCAGTGAGCATCCGGGCCGGCGTGGCCCATGCTGAAACCGAGGTCGGGACGCTGGACATCCTGGTCAACAACGCCGGCGTCAGCACCACCCAGCGCCTGACCGAGGTCACGCCGGAAGATTTCGCCTACGTGATGGACACCAATGTGCGCGGTGCGTTCTTCGTGGCGCAGGAGGTGGGCAAGCGCATGATCGCCCGCTCGCGCGGCGCAGCGCCGGGCACCTTCACCGGCGGGCGCATCGTCAACATCGCGTCGATGGCCGGCCTGCGGGTGCT
Organism: uncultured Ideonella sp.; assembly: GCA_964369025.1. Classification (GTDB taxonomy): domain Bacteria; phylum Pseudomonadota; class Gammaproteobacteria; order Burkholderiales; family Burkholderiaceae_C; genus Ideonella. The sequence continues at coordinate 5,873 of CAYJEC010000142.1, forward strand.
GAGCCAGATCGGCGTCTATGCGATGAGCAAGGCGGCGGTGGTGCACATGACCCGCGCCATGGCCCTGGAGTGGGGCCGCTACGGCATCAATGTGAACGCCATCTGCCCCGGCTACATCGACACCGAGATCAACCACCAGCACTGGAACACCGAGGCCGGCCAGAAGCTGAAGCAGATGCTGCCCCGCAAGCGCGTCGGCCAGCCGAAGGACCTGGACGTGGTCTTGATGATGTTGTGCGCCAACGAGAGCCATTTCATCAACGGCGCGGTGATCCAGGCGGACGATGGTTACGCCGTCTGAGGCGCCGCTGCGGGCGCTGACGCCGCTGGAGGCGCGCGTGCTGGGGGTGCTGGTCGAGAAGCAGCACACCGTGCCGGACACCTACCCGCTGTCGCTCAACGCCCTGCAGTCCGGCTGCAACCAGAAGACCGCCCGCGTGCCGGTCATGGAGGCCAGCGACGCCGATCTGCTCGGTGTGATCGACAGCCTCAAGCACCTGCACCTGCTCTTCGAGGCCAGTGGCAGCCGCGTTGCCCGCTACGAGCACAACGTCGGCCGCGTGCTGGGCGTGCCCAGCCAGTCGGTGGCGCTGCTGGCCGTGCTGATGCTGCGGGGCCCGCAGACCGCCGCCGAGTTGCGCCTGAACTGCGAACGCCTGCACCGCTTTGCCGACATCTCGGCCGTGGAGGGCTTTCTCGACGAACTGGCCAGCAAACCGCCCGTCAAGGTGGTGAAGCTGTCGCGGGCACCCGGCGAGCGCGAGGCGCGCTGGGCCCATCTGCTGTGTGGCGAGCCGGTGTTGCCGGCGTACACCGCCATGGCGGCAGGTGAATCGGCCGTGCCTGCCGGCGAACTCGCCGCGCTTCGCTCCGAGGTATCGCGCCTGGGCGAGGAACTGGCGGCTCTGCGAGCAGAACTGGTGGCCGTGAAGGCCGAGTTGGGATTGGGTTGAGATGCGCTTTGAACTGCCAGCCGAGAAGAAGCTGACCTACGAGATGGTGATCCCCATCCGCTGGGGCGACATGGACGCGATGGGCCATGTCAACAACACCATCTACTTCCGCTACCTGGAGATCGTCCGCGTACAGTGGCTGCATACCCTGGGCGCCACGCCGGATCCGTCCGGCCAGGGCCCGGTGATCGTGAACGCCTTCTGCAATTTCCTGCGCCAGCTGGAGTACCCCGGCGACGTGCTTGCCAAGCACTACGTGGCCAACCCGGGCCGCACCAGCTTCGACACCTTCATCACGCTGGAGCGCGTGGACGAACCCGGCGTGGTCTATGCCGAGGGAGGTGCGCTGACGGTGTGGGTGGACTTTCCGGCTGGCAAGTCGGTGCCGTTGCCGGAGTGGATGCGGGCCATCGTCGCGTGAAGACGCAGCCTGCCGTCCACCTGCGGCCGGCGACCGACGCGGATCTACCGTTCCTGCTGGCGTTGCGCCGGCTGACGATGGATCCGCACCATGCCGAGATGGGCATCGTCCAGACCGCCGAGGAGCAGGAAGCCAGAGTGCGCAGCCATTTCGACAGCGCTCAGGTGATCGAGTGGGGCGGTGATCCGGTCGGGTTGTGGAAGGTGTTGCGCGATCCCGCTGGCTGGCGCCTCGCGCAGGTGCAGATCCTGCCGTCGCATCAGCGGGCGGGAATCGGTGCTCGCCTGGTCGCGGGCTTGGTGGCCGACGGGCGCGCCGCCGGTGTGCCGGTCGTGCTTTCGGTGCTCAAGCGCAACCCGGCGCGACGCCTGTATGAGCGCTGCGGTTTCGTGGTCGTCGACGAAGGCGAATTGAGCTACGAGATGCGTGCGTAGGCCTTCAACTGGTCAGAAGCCTGTGCACCAGCTCCGGCGTGGTGGCC
>CAYJEC010000143.1:0-7690 GCA_964369025.1 uncultured Ideonella sp.
GCGGGTGCTGTCGGGCCCGGGCCTGGTCAATCTGCACCGCGCCGTGTGCGAGGTGGCCGGGCACCCGGCAGAGGTGCTGACGGCCCCGGACATCCTCGCTCGGGCCGCGGCTGCCAGCGACCGCCGGTGCGTGGATACCCGTGTGCTGTTCTGCGCCTTCCTTGGCAGCGTGGCAGGCAACCTGGCCTTGACACTCGGCTCGCGTGGCGGCGTGTACATCGGGGGTGGCATCGCGCCACGCATGCTGGACGCTCTGGATGCCTCCGACTTCCGTGCGCGGTTCGAGGGCAAGGGGCGCTTTCAGTCCTATCTGCAGGCGATTCCGACCTTCGTCATCGACACGGCCACGTCGCCTGCGCTGCTGGGCGCCGCGCGGGCGCTCGACGAGGCGTCGCATTGACGCCGTTCAGGCGCACCGCGCCGTCGGTCGCTGCGGGCCTTCTCCTCGCTGCCTGCGGCGGAGGCGGCTCGAGCCCGAGCGGGGGCACGGACCCCACACCGGTCGACTCCACACCGCCCGCGGTCACCATCAGCAGCAGCGCGGCCGGCATCACCGCAACCGGCAAGGTGACCTTCACCTTCCGGTTCAGCGAAAACGTCGGCACCAGTTTCACCGTGGAGGACGTGCAGCTCACCCAGGGCACGGTCAGCGCCTTCGAACGTGTCAGCGGCACGCTGGCCTCTGCGCAGGTGACACCGCCAGTCAACATGCTCGGCTCGCTCCAGGTGACCGTCGCCGCCTCGAGCGTCGCTGATGCGGCTGGCAATGGCAACCTCCAACGCGTTGCGCTCAGCCAGCCGTTCGACACGCGAGCACTGCCCAACGGCGTGCCGGCAGGGCACGTGCTGGTGTGGTCCGACGACTTCGACACCGACGGCTTGCCTGACCCGGCACGCTGGGACTACGACACGGACCGAAACCGTCTCGGTTGGTACAACAACGAACTGCAGTATTACGCGCGAGACCGCGCCGAGAACGCGCGGGTGATCGGTGGCCGTTTGCAGATCACTGCGCGCCGCGAGAACCTGGCGGCATTCGGCGATTGGGGAGGGCAGCGCTACAGCTCGGCCAGGCTGGTCACCCGCGGCCGGGCCAGCTGGACCCACGGCTTCTTCGAAATCCGGGCGAAGCTGCCCTGTGGCCAAGGAACCTGGCCGGCGATCTGGATGCTAGGCACCGGCGGCACCTGGCCGGATGATGGCGAGATCGACATCATGGAGCAGGTGGGGAGCGCCCCGACACGCATCCTCGGCACGATCCACACGCTCGAGAGTGGAGGGCCGGGCACCGGCTCCGCCACCCAGGTGCCGGATGCGTGCACGGCGTTTCACGACTATCAGCTGACCTGGACCCCCGGGGAGATCCAGATCGGAGTGGACAACCGGGTGTACTACCGCGCCACCGATCCTGGCCGCGGCCTCGCCGCATGGCCCTTTGAGGCGCCGCAGTACCTGCTGTTGAACGTTGCCATCGGCGGCACCTTGGGAGGTGCCGTCGATGACTCGATCTTTCCTGTCACGATGGAGATCGACCACGTGCGGGTCTACCAGCGTCCTTGAACAGGCCCGCCGAAGCGGGCCGCCTGATCACTCGAAGCTGATCGGGCCGATGTTCAAGCCGTTGGCATAGTTGCCCAGGCCGTCGGTCGCGCTGGTGAACTGCATGTTCGAGCCCAGCACCTGGACGTTCACAGCCGCCACACCACCGGCCAGCGCCGCTGCGGCGTTGGCGTATCCGCAGGCCTTCTGCAGCGTCAGGCCGGCCAGCGGCACGGCGTAGTTCTGCACGCCCGGAGCGCTCACAGCCACACTGCCGACCAACTCAGCGGCGCAGCCGCTGATGGCCGGGCCCACCAGAACCAGGGTCAGGTTCGGATGGTGGTTCATCAGCTCGTCGTTGCCCCACACCGCGATCTTCATGTTGGTGTAGGTCTTGACCTGCGCCGTGCCGTTGCCCGGTGCGTTGACGTACGCGCCGAAGCCCCAGGGCTGCTGGTTCACGTTGATGCCGTAGCCGAAGTAGAAGCTGGGCGTCGAATCGCCCGGAGCATTGCCGCGCCACCACAGTTGGCTGGGCACCGTGTCGTCGATGTAGTTGCCCGCAGCGCCGCCCTCGGCGGAGACCCAGCTGATGCCGCCCACGTCCGAGTAGTTGCTGGCGAAGACCAGCGGGCCGCCCGTGGGGGCCTTGTACTTGGCGTACTGGACGTCGTCGAAGTAGGTCGTGGTGTCCGTGGCCGGCGGGGCGGTGACGGAGAACTGCGGGAACAGGCTGAGCTTGTTGTAGATCTTGGACGAGTCGTATGCCGGTGTGCCGGGCGCGGGACTGCCGAGGTTGAAGGTCAGGGCTTCCCAGGCGCCAGCCACGGTGGTGACCTGGTCGGTCTCGACCGAGACGGCCGGGTTGCTGGCTTGCTCGACCTTCAGGCGGATGTTCTGGCCGGCAGCGGCCGAGAAGACCCGCACCTTGACCAGCAGGCTCACATTGAGGCCAAGCGGCGCGACGGACTTGTCGGCGGCGTTGGTGTAGATCGTGGCACCAGCCCAGGGAGCGCCGGTGGGGCCCTTGACGAACTTGGCCACCTTGTTCGGGCGGTTCGCCTTGATGGGGTCGTTGAACTGCTCGGCAGACACCAGGCCTTCGAACGGCTCATACAGCCACTTGGCGCCTGCAAAGTTGATGCAGGTGGTCTTCTTGTTGGGGCACACGGTCTCGGCGCTCGGGTCGACGGCGTCCTGTGCGTTGGCTGCGAACGCAGTGCTCGCGAAGAGGACAGCAGCAGAAGCTGCCACGACGGACAGCGCGAGTCTCTTGTGGGTGGTGATCATGGTGGAACTTCCAGTCGATTCAGTAGGTAGATGAACGTTGCTTGCCAACGATGTCTCTTGTCAAAAGCGACTTTGTGAAAGCGCTTTCATGAAATCGTAGCCCTCGCGCGTCGGCTTTGCAATGCCTTTGGTCTCCTGATATTCCCTTGGTTCGCTCGGGCCCGGCCGTGCGAACCAGGCGCCAGCAAGCGCTAGAAAGTCTTGCCGGAAGTTCGGGCGCGGAACAGTTCCAGCAACCCCACCTCGCGCGGGCCCGGCTGAAGCGTGAAGGCTTCTCCAACCTCAAGCCGCCCAGGCTCGACCACTGCCAGGTAGGCGCCGCAGAAGCCTGACTCGACCATCAACTTGGCGGCCTTGGAAAAGCCCATGGCCGCATTGAACTTGAAGCACGGAAAGCGCGGCTCGCTGACCGCCAGCACCACGCCGCCAGCCAGGCACAGGCGGTCGCCGATCCACAGGCTGCGCTCGGTGATCCCGGTGACGGTCAGGTTCTCGCCGACCGCGCCCGGGGGCACCTCGTCGTCCCATCCCGAAGCGCGGGCCTGCGCGCGCACAGTGCGCCAGAAAGCCAGGTGCTCTGCCGGATAGGCGTACACGGCCTTCGACAGGCCGCCGTGCACCGACAGGTCGGCCTGCTCGTCGCCTTCCAGCCCCATCGGGCCGCAGGCCACGGGGCCGCTGTGCGGCTGCTTGCCGATGGCAGTCATCACCTCGCGGCCGTTGATGCGGGTGGAGCGTGCCGCGGCGGTGTTGACGCTGACGATCTGCATGGGCGGATTGTGCGTTGGCCCGGCGGGCCGTGAATTCTCAAGATTTCTCAAACACCGGGGCACCCCCCATCGACGCGAGGCCGCGCTGCATCGACGATCCATCCTCCAGGGGCGCCAACAGCTGGCTCAGTTGTTGCGTTCGCCGTTGGCGCGGTCAAAAGCCGCCCATTCAGACCTGTGTTTCAACCACGACCACCCGTTCAACCCCGCAGGGGGCGTGACCATCGAGGAGCTATCGAGTGATGCAAATCCGCAAGACAGTGCTGGCCAGCGCGGCCGCAGCCGCCCTGTCATTGGGCATGGTGAGCCTGCATGCCGCCACCCAGACCGTGTCGGCCGCGTCGGCCGAAAAGACCACCAAGTGGTTTGTCGAATTCAACGGCCTGCCGACCAGTGAAGGCGCCAAGCTCGAGACCGTGCGCGCCGAGAAGGCCAAGTTCCGGCAACTGGCCGCCAAGGCCGGCATCAAGTTCAAGGAGCGCCGCTCGTTCGATGTGCTGTTCAACGGCCTGTCGGTCGACGTCAGCCCGGCCGAGCGCGCCAAGCTGGCCCGCCTGCCCGGCGTGAAGGCGCTGTACCCGGTCGAACTGATCCAGGCGCCCAAGGCCGAGCGCGCCCTGCAGGGCCTGGAGACGCCGCAGATGAACACGGCGCTGGCCATGACCGGCGCAGACATCGTGCAGGGCATGGGCTACACCGGCACCGGCATCAAGGTCGGCATCATCGACACGGGCATCGACATCGATCACCCGAACCTCGGCGGCAACGGTACGCCGGGCGACACGGCCTTCCCGTCGACCCGCATCCCGTTCGGCTATGACTTCGTGGGCGACGCCTACAACGCCGACCCTGCCAGCCCGGGCTACAACCCGATTCCTGCACCCGACGCAAACCCGGACGACTGCGGCGGCCACGGCACGCACGTGGCCGGCATCGTCGGCAGCAACGGCACCCTCACCGGGGTGGCCCCGAACGTGACCTTGGGCGCCTACCGCGTCTTCGGCTGCGCCGGCAGCACCGAGGCCGACATCATGGTTGCCGCGATGGAGCGCGCGCTCGCCGACGGCATGCAGGTCGTCAACCAGAGCATCGGCTCGGCCTTCAGCTGGCCCGAGTACCCCACCGCCAAGGCCGCCGACCGCCTGGTCAAGGCCGGCGTGGTGATGGTGGCCTCGATCGGAAACAGCGGCACCAGCGGCCTGTACGCTGCAGGCGCACCGGGCGTCGGCAAGCATGTCATCGGTGTGGCTTCGTATGACAACACCTCGGTGACCCTCAGCGAGTTCACCGTGTCGCCCGACGCCAGCCCGATCGGCTACGCGCCGGCCACCGGCTCGCCTCTGCCGCCCACGTCGGGCACCCAGCCGATGGCCCGCACGGGCACCGCCGCCTCTACCGCCGACGCCTGCAGCCCGCTGCCCGCCGGCAGCCTGAACGGGATGGTCGCGCTGATCCGCCGCGGCACCTGCTCGTTCTACATCAAGGCCTTCAATGCTCAGACGGCCGGTGCGGCCGGCGTCGCGCTGTACAACAACGTGCCGGGCCGCCTGAACGCCACGGTGGCCGGAACCCCGGCGATCACCGTGCCGGTGGTCACCATCTCCGACACCGAAGGCGTGCTGATCGACTCGCGCCTGGCCAGCGGCGCAGTCGACATGACCTGGACCACCAATGTCGGCTCGTTCCCCAACCCGACGGGTAACCTGATCTCCAGCTTCAGCTCCTATGGCCTCGCCGCCGACCTGAGCCTGAAGCCGAACATCGGTGCCCCGGGCGGCTTGATCTACTCCACCTACCCGCTGGAACTCGGTGGCTACGCCACGTTGTCGGGCACGTCGATGTCGTCGCCGCACACCGCAGGCGGCGCCGCGCTGGTGCTGCAGGCCGTGCCGAGCGTGAACGCCCAAGACATGCGTGATCGCCTGCAGAACGGCGCCAACCCGAAGGTCTGGAGTGGCAACCCCGGCACGGGCCTGCTCGACTTCGTGCACCGCCAAGGCGCCGGCATGCTGGATCTGGTGCAGGCCGTCGAATCGTCGACCACCATCCAGCCGGGCGAAATGGCGCTGGGCGAAAGCGCTGGCGGCGCGGTCACCAAGACCCTGACCTTCAAGAACAAGGGCAGCACCGCCGTCACCTACGACCTGACCCATGACAAGGCGCTGGCCACTGGCCCGAACCCGTACACCGTCAGCGCCCTCGACGCGCCGGCCACGGTCGGGTTCAGCGCCAGCAGCGTCGTGGTGCCGGCCAAGGGCAGCGCGAGCGTCGACGTCACGGTGACGGCGCCGGACGGGTTGGCCGACCGCAGCATCTATGGCGGCTACGTGGTGGCCACGGCCCAAGGCGATGGCAAGGTGCTGCGTGTGCCGTTCGCCGGCTACAAGGGCGACTACCAGGCCATTCAGGTGATGTCCCCCACAACCAATGGGTTCCCCTGGCTGGCCAAGCTGGAAGGTGGCTCCTACACCAACCAGCCTGGCGGCGCCAGCTACACCCTGGCCGGCGGTGACATCCCGTACTTCCTGATCCACCTGGACCACCATTCGCGCCTCATGCGGATGGAGGCGATCGACGCGGTGAGCGGGAAGAACATGCACCTGGTCAGCCTGGACAGCTTCCTGCCGCGCAACACCTCGGCCACCGGGTTCTTCACCTGGGCCTGGGACGGCACCACCTTCAAGAAGGGTGGCAGCGCGACCCCGGTGCCGAATGGCCAGTACACCGTCAAGGTGTCGGTGCTGAAGGCCCTGGGCAACCCGGACAACACGGCCGACTGGGAAACCTGGACGTCGCCGGTGGTGACGATCGCTCGCCCCTGATCGAGCGCCCGCAGGGCCCACAGGCCCCTGCCCGCAAGGGCAGGGGCCTTTTTCATGGTGGCCCGAAGCGCGACATTCTGCGCATTGGCTCATTCCGGATTTGCATAGTGGGGGTGGGCGACCCGGTTACCTCCCCATTACACTGAGGTGACAGGTGACGTAGCAGCTGAAACGGGCCCACAGCCCGGCATGGTGTAAGAAACTCTCCGTAACCTGCCGCCCACGGCATTGGGCGAGCCCCGCACCGGCCCCGGGCGGCGCGAGGCTCGCCCAATCCCGCCTTGTTTTTATGTTTGGAGCATTGCCCGTGAACCGTCCCGCCATGGAGGGGCTGCGCTTGAACGCGCCTGCCTACGTCAAGAACGCCCGCCTGATCGCCTGGGTCAGCGAAATCGCCGCCCTCACCGAAGCCGCTGAGGTGTATTGGTGCGACGGTTCCCAGGAGGAGTACGACCGGCTGTGCCAGCAGCTCGTCGATGCCGGCACCTTCAAGAAGCTCAACCCGGCCAAGCGCCCTGGCAGCTTCCTGGCCTGCAGCGACCCGAGCGACGTGGCCCGGGTCGAAGACCGCACCTTCATCTGCAGCCAGAACAAGGCCGACGCCGGCCCCACCAACAACTGGATGGATCCGGCCGAGATGCGCACCCTGCTGCAGACCGGCGACAAGGCCCTGTTCAAGGGCGCGATGCGTGGCCGCACACTCTACGTGGTGCCGTTCTCGATGGGCCCGCTGGGCTCGCCGATCGCTCACATCGGCGTCGAGCTCTCGGACAGCGCCTATGTGGCCGTCAACATGCGCATCATGACCCGCATGGGCAAGAAGGTGCTGGACGTGCTCGGCGCTGACGGCGCGTTCGTGCCCTGCGTGCACACCGTGGGTGCGCCGCGCGTGGCGGGCCAGAAAGACGTCGCCTGGCCCTGCAACCAGACCAAGTACATCGTTCACTACCCCGAGACGCGCGAGATCTGGAGCTACGGCTCGGGCTACGGCGGCAACGCGCTGCTGGGCAAGAAGTGTTTTGCGCTGCGCATCGCCTCCAACATGGGCCGCGACCAGGGCTGGCTGGCCGAGCACATGCTGATCCTGGGCGTGACCAACCCCGAAGGCAAGAAGTACCACGTGGCAGCCGCTTTCCCCAGCGCCTGCGGCAAAACCAACTTCTCCATGCTGGTGCCGCCCGCCGGCTTCCACGGCTGGAAGGTCACCACCATCGGTGACGACATCGCCTGGATCAAGCCCGGTGCCGATGGCCGCCTGTACGCCATCAA
>CAYJEC010000144.1:0-7592 GCA_964369025.1 uncultured Ideonella sp.
GCTCCCGGCTGGTGGCCGTGACGGTGATCGTGACGCCCAGGTACTTGCCGCCTGAACTGAGGCGGGTCTCGACCAGGCTCGCGTCGAAGCCAGGATCGAACTGCGCCGCCACCGCCGCCACCGCCTCGACGAAGCCCTCCACATGCGCCCCCATCACCTTGATCGGGAAAGCGCTCGGGTACTCGATCAGAGACTGCTCGGGAGGGATCTCCGGCAGTGGCCGGGGCTCAGATCGATTGCTCACGTTTTGCCCCTTGGTAGGCTTCGTACAGGCGGCCATAGACCGGCCCGGGTTTGCCCCGCAGCGCACCGTGGCCCACCAGATCGCCATCCAGCCGCGTGACCGCCAGCACCTCCTTGCCGGAGGATGACAGCAGGATTTCATCCGCGGCACGCACATCCGCCTCGCTGATCGGCCGCAGGTTGAAGGCGATCCCGAGCTCATCGCACAGCTCGCGCAGCAGCCCGACGCGGATGCCCTCCAGCACGTGCTCGTTCATCAGCGGGCCCAGCATGGCGCCCTCGTGCACGATCCAGACGTTGCTGGAGGCGCCTTCGGTGAGCCAGGGCCCGCCGTGTGCCCCGTCGCGGAACAGGATGGTCTCGGCCGCGCCCACGTCCGCCGAGATCTGGCGCGCCAGTACGTTGCCCATCAGCGAGGTGCACTTCAGGTCACCGCGCTCCCAGCGCACATCGCGTGCGCTGACGCAGGCCACACCCTGGTGGCGCAGATCCGCAGGCACCGGCTTCATCGGGTTGCTCATCATGAACACCGTGGGCTCGACGCCGACCGGCATCACGTGGTCGCGCATCGCCACGCCGCGGGTGACCTGCAGGTAGAGGAACTGGTCGTCGGCCACCTGCTCTGCGATCAGCCGCCGAGCGCGGGCCAGCCAGGCGTCGCGGCCCATCGGCGCGGGGATGCGCAGCTTGTCGAGGTTGCGCGACAGGCGCGCCATGTGGTCGTCGAAGCGGAACAGGCGCCGGCCGTAGATGGGGATGGCCTCGTAGACGCCATCGCCGAAGATGAAACCGCGGTCGAGCACGCTGACCTTGGCCTGCGACAGCGGCAGCAACTCCCCGTTCAGGTCGCACAGGGTGTCGGGCAGGGCGATCATCGAGACCTCCGTGGCGCCGGGACAGCGCGCATGAAGACGCAGATTACTTGATCCACAGGCGAATGGCATCCCACGCGCGGCCCAGGATGCCCGCCTGGGGCACCTCCTCGGCCACCACCAGCGGCACAGCCGCCACCGGTGCGCCGCCGGCGGTGGTGACCTTCAGCGTGCCGACGCGCTGGCCCTGGGCCAGCGGGGCGACCAGCGGGTCGGTGCGTTCGATCGTCGTCTTCAGCCGGTCGCCCTCGCCCTTGGGCACGGCCACATAGACGGCGCCCTGGCCGACCAATTTGGCTTCAGCCGTCTTGCCCTTCCAGACCGGGACGGTGGCCACCGCCTTGCCGGCCTCGAACAGCCGAACCGCATCGAACGCCGTGTAGCCCCAGTTCAGCAGCTTCTGGCTCTCGTTGGCACGGGCCTGCATCGAATCCGCGCCCATCACCACCGACAACAAGCGGCGCTTGCCATTCGGGAAGTCGCGCTGTGCGGAGGCGATCAGACAGTAGCCGGCCGCGTCGGTGAAGCCGGTCTTCATGCCATCGACTGTCGGGTCGCGGCCCAGCAGCAGGTTGCGGTTGCCCTGCTTGATGTTGTTGAAGGTGTACTCGCGGATCGAGTAGGTGGCGTAACGCTCGGGGAAGTCGCGGATGATGGCCTGTGCGATCACCGCCAGGTCGCGCGCCGTGCTGCGGTGGCCGGCCTCGGTCAGCCCGGTGGGGTTCTTGAAGCTGGTGTTCTTCAGGCCCCAGGCCTGGGCCTGCCGGTTCATCATGGCGACAAAGGTCTCGACCGTGCCGCCCACGCCCTCGGCCAGCGCCACCGACGCGTCGTTGCCGGATTGCACGATCATGCCCTTCAGCAATTCATCCACCGTGGGCGTCATCTTCGGGTCGATGAACATCAGCGAGCCCCCGCCCTTGCGCTCGGCCCACGCCCGCTCCGACACGGGCAGCCGCTGGTCCAGCGCCAATTTCTTGTCGCGCAGGGCAGCGAAGACGACATAGGCCGTCATCAGCTTGGTCAGCGACGCGGGCTCGGCAGGTGCGTCGGCCTCGCGCTCGGCCAGCACCTGGTTGGCGGTCATGTCGACCAGCAGGTAGCCGCGCGCAGCGATCTCGGGCGGCGGCAGGGCCTGCGCCGCCGCATTGAAACTGACCACTGCGCTCAGCGCGGCGGCACACAGGGACACCAGGAAACGATTCATCAAGATTCAGCGATCACGGAAGGGAAAAGGGGATCCGTCAACGGCGCCAGGCGCCGACGACGATGGACTTGAGCAACGACAGTTGCCCATGGAAGAAGTGCCCGACGCCAGGCACCACCACCACCGGCAAGTGCTGTGGGCGGGCCCAGTCCAGCGTGGCCTGCAGCGGCACCACATCGTCGGCTTCGCCGTGCACCACCAGCGTATCAGCGGGCACCGCCGCGACGTCGAAGTTGCGCGTTGCCGGGCCAATGAGTACCAGCCGCTCCACCGGTGCCACAGCCGCCAGCCGGGCTGCCGCCTGCGAGGCGACATAGCCGCCGAAGGAGAAGCCTGCCAGGGCCAGCGGCCGGCCTGGCTCGCGCACGGCAGCAATCACCGCCAGCGCATCGTCAACCTCGCCGCGCCCTTCGTCCCAGGCGCCTTCGGAGGCGCCGACCCCGCGGAAGTTGAAACGCACCGCGCGGTAACCGAGTTGCACGAAGGCCCGTGCCAGGGTCTGCGCCACCTTGTTGTCCATCGTCCCGCCATGCTGCGGGTGCGGGTGGCAGATCACCACCACGCCGTTCACGGGTGCGTCGGCCGGTGGGGCGTCCAGTGCCGCCTCGATGGCGCCTGCCGGGCCGGCCAGGCGCAAGCGCTGGGTATTGACATTCATGTGGGACGGCTCAGCGGCCCACGTCCGGGGCCAGCATCAGGCGCTCGACCGGTTGTCCGTTCTTCAGGTGCGACTCGACGATTTCGTCGATATCGTGCTCGTCGACATAGGTGTACCAGGTACCTTCCGGGTACACCACAGCCACCGGGCCACCGGCACAGCGGTCCAGGCAGCCAGCCTTGTTGACGCGCACGCCCCCCGGCCCCATCAGGCCGGCTTCCTTGACCTTGGCCTTGCAGCGGGCAAAGCCGTCCTGTGCCGCGTGCTGGCTGCAACTGGCCTCGCCGTTGTCTCGCTGGTTCAGGCAGAAGAACACATGTTGGCGGTAATAGCTCATCGAGCGATTGTAGAAGGCACCCTGTGGTTTACCCGGGGTCAGGTTTCCCGGGCGGCCAGATGCATCGCCAACCAGCCCAGCGCCACCAGCGGCCAGACCCAGCCGACCCATTGCGCCAGGCCATGGAAGTGGATGAACCGGCCCTGCTCCCAGGCCTGCAGGCTCAGTGCGAAATACGGGTCAGAAGGCGCCTGCGCCACCAGCATGACCCCGGCCGACATCACCGCGATGCCCAGTGCCGCCGTGAGCCGCGCCGGCGCAGCGAGCAGAAGGGCCGCCAGCGTCAGCGCCACCGCGCAAGCCGGCAGCAACACGGGCGTGACCCAGGCCATGGCGTGCGCCGGGCCGAAGTTCAGCGCAGCCGACAGGGTGGTACCTGCCCAGCCCAGCCCCATGGCCCCCGCGGCCATCACCGCCCGGCGCCAACCCCGCCGGGTCACCGAGAAAGCCAGCAAGCAGGGGCCGAGCAGGCCCAACACCACGCCGGCGCCCTCGGCCAACGGCGAAACCTGGCCGATGGATGGCGGTGAATCGGCCAGCCAGTCCAGAAGGGCCTCCGCACCGCGCGTCTCCACGAGCAAATCCAGCAGGCTCTCCTGCACACGGCCCCAATTGGGGCCCAGGCCCAACGGCATGGCGGTCGGGAACAGCAAGCCCAGGGGCCAGGTCAGCAGCAGCGCCAACGCGCCGCCGCTGTGGGGGGTGAACCAGCGGTCGCGCGCCGCCTGCCAATGGTCGATCAGACCCAGGCGCTGCATCGCTGCGGCCGCAGTGGCGCCCGCCAGCGAGCCCAGGGCGTTCAAGCCCCAGTCCAGTTGGGAGGGGTAGCGCTGCGGCAAGAACTGCTGGGTCAACTCCATCAGGTAGGACAAGGCCGTGGGCCCAAGCACCGCCAGCCACCAGCAGGCTCGTGGCCGGTGGCCGCTGCGCACTCCGGCACCGTAGATCAGGGCGGCGACCGGCATGTAGCCCAGCAGGTTGGCGCCAATGTCGAAACGATAGCGCTGGGGCGGCAGCGGCAGCCACATCAACTCCCACAGCGACGCCCCTGCCGGCCAGCGCCAATCGGCAAAGGGATAGAGGCTTGCGTAGACCACCATACCCACCGCCAGCAAAGCCAGCGGGAGCGCCGAGCTGCGGTGGCGGCGAGCGAGCATCAAGGTCGACATGGCGGCGGCGCGGCCAGCGGCAGCGCGTTCAGAACGGCTTGACGACCACCAGCACGACAATGACGGCAAACAGCAGCACGGTCAACTCGTTGAACATGCGGTACCACCGCTCGCTGCGCCGGTTGGCGAGTTGCTCGAATCGGCGCATCAACACCAAGCAGGCATGGTGGTAGCCAATGGCCGCCACCACCAGCGCCAGCTTCGCGTGCAACCAACCGTTGCCTGGCCCCTGCCATAGGCCGAAGCCCAGCCACAGCCACAACCCCAGTGCGAGTGCAGGCACCATCAGCACTGTGGAGAAGCGTTGCAGCCGCCGCGCCATCAGCAGCAGTCGCTCGCGTTCGGCATGGCTGTCGGCCGGCACTGAGGCCAGGTTGACAAAGAAGCGCGGCAGGTAGAACAGGCCAGCAAACCAACTTGCCACGAAGACGATGTGCAGGGCCTTGACCCAAAGGTACAGGGAGGACATTCGCCGATTATGCGGCGCACAAAAGAAAGAGCCCCGGCATCAAGCCGGGGCTGAAAAGCCTTGACGCTGTCATCACGCAAAGGCGCCTGCTCAGGGAGGAAAAGCAGGGAACAACACCCATCACGGGCATTGCTCACTGATGACTTTAACACCGCCTCACAGCTCTGTACCATAGAGGAAAACCACGTTGTTCCGGCGGGTGACGCCCGGTGGGCGGGCCCCAGCCCGCACCACAGAAGGCATGATGTCGCACCGCCCTGCCTGCCCCTGGAAACCGCCCGCCATGCTGCCCACCTACCCTGCCAGCCGCCCGCGCCGCCTGCGCCGCGATGCCTTCAGCCGTGCCCTCGTGCGTGAAAACGCCCTCAGCGCCTCGGACCTGATCTACCCCGTCTTTGTGCTCGATGGACAGGGCCGCGTGGAGGACGTCGCCAGCATGCCAGGCGTGCAGCGCCTGAGCCTGGACGGCCTCTACGTCAAGGCCGAGGCCTGCCTCACGCTGGGCGTGCCGGTCATGGCGCTGTTCCCGGTGATCGACCCTTCGCTGAAGACGCCCGACGGCATCGAAGCGACCCGGCCGGACGGCCTGGTGCCGAGGGTGGTGCGCGAGTTGAAGAAGCGCTTTCCAGAACTCGGCCTGCTGACCGATGTGGCGCTGGACCCCTTCACCAGCCACGGCCAGGACGGCCTGCTCGACGCGACCGGCTACATCATCAACGACGAGACCGTGGCCATGCTGCGCCGGCAGGCGCTGGTGCAGGCCGAGGCCGGCGTGGACATCGTCGCCCCGAGCGACATGATGGACGGCCGCATCGGCGCGATCCGCCAGGCCCTTGAGGGCGCCGGGCACATCCACACCCGAATCATGGCCTACAGCGCCAAGTACGCGAGCGCCTTCTACGGCCCGTTCCGTGACGCGGTAGGTTCTGCCAAGAACCTCGGCAAGAGCGACAAGAAGACCTATCAGATGGACCCTGGCAACAGCGACGAGGCCCTTCGCGAGGTGGCGCTGGACATCGCCGAAGGCGCCGACATGGTGATGGTCAAGCCCGGCATGCCCTACCTGGACATCGTGCGCCGCGTGAAGGACGAGTTCCACATGCCGACGTTCGCCTACCAGGTCAGCGGCGAATACTCGATGATCAAGGCGGCGGCGGCCAACGGCTGGCTGGACCACGACGCGGTCATGATGGAGGCCTTGCTGGCCTTCAAGCGGGCCGGCGCCGACGGCGTGCTGAGCTACTTCGCGCTCGACGCCGCGCGGCTGTTGAAGCCCTGACCCGGATGCGCTTCTTCCACATCCTCGCCGACCGCTTCGAAGAACTTGCCGAGTTGCCGGCGAATCTGCCGGCCACAGGCTTTCTCTGGATCGGCAGCGGGCGGCGCGAGTTCGAGGTGCGGCGCGAGGAGATGCAGGGCTTCCTGCTGCGTGGTGCCGGCGGCGCCATCGTCGACCTGCATGTCAGCGATCTGCTGAACAACCAATTGCCGTCGCACTTCGAGGACACCTCCTGGTACGACATGCTGGTCTTCCGCCGGCTCGCCACCACGCAGGCAGGCAAGGCCTTGTTCGTCGACGAGAACCACGGCACCCTCGCCTCGGCGCGCCGCGCGCTGGAATCCATCGACACCAGCCCGGTGGGCTTCGCAGTCTTTGACCGTGTGCTGATCACCGTGCACCCTGCCGACTGCCAGGTGCGCGAGTTTTTCGCCCAGCGGCTGACGCAGCACAGCCACGAATCCGACCTGCGCGGCACGGCGCGCCTGCCGGCGAACCCGGCCGACCTGATGCTGCGCATGGTCAACCACATGGTCGACAGCTACCTCGACCTGCGCCGCCTGCTGACCCGCCAGCTCTCCACGCTGCAGGCCGAACTGCTGAACCCGAAGAGCCGTTTCGACGACTGGCAAGTGCTGCTGGCCAGCCGCGACGCACTGCACATGCTGGAGGACACCTGCGAGGACCAGCGCAGCGCCATCCAGGAGTGGATCGACGCGCTCGACGAGTGGCCGCCCGAGTCCGACCCCGTGGCGCAGCGCGAACGCGAGTTGCTTCGTGTGCGCTCGCGCGACGTGCTGGAGCACATCGAGCGGGTGCTGGCCCATGTCCGGCGGCTTCAGCAGTCGGCCGAAGCCGCGGTGCAAATGCATTTCTCGGCGCTGGGCCACCGCACCAACGACATCATGCGCACGCTCACCGTGCTGACCGCGATCTTCATGCCACTCAACCTGGTGACAGGCATCTTCGGGATGAACTTCGATTTCATTCCGCTGATCCATGCCAGCACCGGCTTCTGGGTCACGATGGGCATCATGGCTGCCATCGCCGTTGGCCTGGGCTCCTATTTCTGGCGCAAGCGCTACCTCGGAACCCACGTTCGCCCGTAGAGCGGGCGCCCGACGTCATCGCCGCCGGCGGTAGGGATCCTTGAAGCCCAGGCCAAGCAGGATCTCGGTCTCGCGGGCCTCCATCACCTCGGCTTCTTCGTCGCTGTGCTCGTGGTCCCAGCCCTGCGCGTGCAGGGTGCCGTGCACCAGCAGATGGGCATAGTGGTCGGCCACCGGGCGGCGCAACTCGCGGGCCTCGCGCGCGACCACCGGAGCACACAGGATCAGGTCGGCCGACACCACCGGCTC
>CAYJEC010000145.1:0-7590 GCA_964369025.1 uncultured Ideonella sp.
CGTCCAGATCTTGCGCTTGGCGTAGGGGCCCTCCAGCACGGTGAACTCGCCGTTCGCGCGCAGACGGTACAAGGTGCCATCGTTGTGGGCGCCGCCGAAGCAGGTGGTCCCGTAGAAATCGCCGTTGCTCGCCTGTATCAGTGGCGCGCGGGGTTCGCGCCCGTCGTTTGCGCCACCCTTGAACTGGTGCAGTACCTCCAATGCACCGGCCAGCGTCACGCGAAACGCCGTGCCGAGCGCGTGGTCGCCGCAGGCACTGGTGGTGCCGTAGAGCAGGCCGTCGTCGGCTTCGAGCAACTGGGCATACGGCGCGCATCCGTCCGCGCCGTTTTCGTCAAAGCCATGCACCACAGTCACCGCACTGCTCGGTGTCATGCGGTATATCGTGCCCCCGCGACCAGGACCTCCGAAAAGGGTCGTCCCGTAGTAGTTGCCGTTCTGCGCCTGAATCAGCCCGCCATAAGGGCGGTGCGGCTCCTCGGGCGCGTAAAGGAAGTTGTGAAGGACGGTCAGCTGGCCGTCCAGCGTGACGCGAAAGATCGCGCCCGGCTGCCCGCCGAGACCGCTGTTGACTGTGACGCCATAGAGGTTGCCGTCGCTGCCTTGGAGCAACCTGCCCGTGGGGCGGATGCCCTCCCCACCCACGAACTCGTGAATCGTCCGCGGCTCTTTGCCAGGCGCGAGCCTGAACACGGTTCCAAACAGCGCCGAGCCACCGTCCGCCGTCGTGCCATAGAAGTTGCCGTCGTTGGCCAGCGTCAAGCCGGTGACCGGTTCATGAGGGTCCCGCTGCTTCGGGCCGAACGGATAGGTCACGTTCATCACGCCGTCTGTGGTGATCTCGAACACCGTGCCCGAGTCGGCCGCGCCGCCGTACCACGACGTGCCGTAGAGGCTCTTGCCCCTGCCTTCGACCAGATCGCCTGTGGCGCTGCGGGCCTCCGCCGGGCCGAAAACGTGCAGCACCTTGAAGCCGCTGCCAGCCGCCTCCGCGGCGCTCGAACCCGGGCCGAATGCCAGCAGCGCTGCCATGGCGAACCACATGCACCACCCACGGCGGCCATCGGGCATTGTCAATCGATTGAAGAGCGTCGTGCTTGGCATGCGGATCTCCCAGGATGTTGATCACCCAGTGACCGCGAGCGCGCGTGGCGCACGGGCGCCGCCACCGCGAAACCCCGCCCGGCGGGAAGGGTGGGCCATGGTCGGCTCCGCCACCGGCTGTGTCGACCCCTAGCATCTTGTCTTGATGCGTTGCCCCTCTGCCGCGCGCCGTGTCCGGGTTTGCCCCGGATGGCGGGGGCGAAAGCGCATCGTCTGCTTGACCGAGAATGGTCTGATCATTGCAGGCTCCCGATGGAGACACCCATGTCTGATGACCTCGTGATCGCGGCCGACGTTGGCCCGGTGCGAACCTTGACGCTCAACCGCCCCACCGCGTTGAACAGCTTCACCGGCGAGATGCATGCCGAACTGCGGGCTGAGCTCGACGAGGCCGCCGCCACCACCGGCGTGCGAGCCCTGGTCATTACCGGCGCGGGCCGCGGGTTCTGCGCCGGGCAGGACCTGAACGACCCCGGCATGGCGCCCGGCGCGGATGGCAAGGTGGACATCGGTGCCGTGATCGAGGCCAACTACCGGCCGCTGGCGCTTCGAATTCGCTCGATGCCGGTGCCGGTGATTGCGGCGGTCAACGGCGTGGCCGCCGGGGCGGGTGCCAACCTGGCGCTCGGGTGCGACCTCGTGATCGCCGCACGCAGCGCCAGCTTCATCCAGGCTTTCTCGAAGATCGGCCTGATCCCGGACTGTGGTGGCACCTGGTTGCTGCCGCGCCTGCTCGGCCGGGCCCGGGCGCTGGGCCTGGCGCTGACGGGCGACAAGCTGCTAGCCGAGGAGGCCGCCCGCATCGGGCTGATCTGGCAGTGCGTCGACGACTCGGCACTGGCCGACACCGCCCAGTCCCTGGCGCAACGCCTGGCCGCGATGCCGGTCAAGGCGCTGGCCGCCACCCGTGCGGCGCTGGATGCGTCCGCCCAGATGGGCATGGCCGACGCGCTGACCCTGGAGGCCGACGTCCAGCGCGAGCTCGGGCGGCAGGCTGATTTCGCCGAAGGCGTGGCCGCCTTTCAGCAGAAGCGCGCCCCCAGCTTCAAGGACCGTTGATGAATGCACCTGACCCACAGCGCGTGGCCGAGGCCGTGCGAGACGCCATGTGGCGTGACGACCGTGCTTCCAAGATGCTGGGCATGCAGATCCTGGCCATCGCACCCGGCACGGCCACGCTGCAGATGACCGTGCGCGACGACATGCTCAATGGCCACGACATCTGCCATGGCGGCCTGGTCACCACGCTGGCCGATTCGGCCTTTGCGTTCGCCTGCAACGCCTACAACGAGGTCACCGTGGCCTCGGGTTTCGATGTCAACCTGGTGGCTGCAGCGCGCCTGGGCGACGTGTTGACGGCGCGGGCCCACGAGGTCAGCAAATCTGGCCGCACCGGCGTGTACGACATCGAGGTCAGCAACCAGCGCGGCGAGAAGGTGGCTGCCTTTCGAGGCCGCTCCTACACCATGAAGGGAAAACCGGTGGTGAATCCCGGGAGCCTTGCATGAAGCGACTCGCCGCGGCCACCCTGCTGGCGGCTTCGCTCGCGGCCAGTGGCGCCGACGACCAGCCCCTGACACGCTTGCCCTACACGCCGGGCCTGGATCCTGCCGCCATGGACACCAGCGTGTCTCCCTGCGAGGACTTTTATCAGTACACCTGCGGCGGCTGGATCAGGAGCAACCCGATCCCGCCAGACCAGGCCAGCTGGGATGTGTATGCCAAGCTGGCGCAGGACAACCGGCGCTTTCTCTGGGGCATCCTCGATTCGCTGGCGCGCCAGACCGCAGGCCGCACGCCGGCCCAGCAGAAGATCGGCGACCTGTTCGCCAGCTGCATGGACGAGGCCCAGGTCGAGAAACTCGGTGCAGGCCCGCTGGCGCCATTGCTGGCCCGGATCGACGTCATGCGATCGACCAAGGAACTGCCGACTGTGCTGGCCACTCTGCACCTGGCCACCGGCGACGACGGCCTGTTGTTCGCCTTCGATGCCAACCCTGATTTCGGGGACTCGTCCCGGATGATCGCCTTCCTGGGCCCGGGCGGACTGTCATTGCCTGACCGCGACTACTACCTGTCGCCCGACACACGGATGCGCGAGATGCGTGTGGCCTTCGTGGAGCATGTGGCCCGCATGCTGGAACTGCTCGGCACGGATCCGCGTGTCGCCAGGTCACAGGCCACGACGGTGATCACCATGGAGACGGCGCTGGCCAAGGCCACGCTCACCCGAGTCGAGCAGCGAGACCCCAAGCGGCAGCACAACATCGTCGACGCCAAGGGGCTGAAGGTGATGGTGCCTGCCTTCGACTGGCCGCCCTACCTGGCGTCGCTGGGCCAGGCCAGGGTGAACCGCTTCAACGTCACGGAGCCGGCCTTCCTGAAGGCGCTGAACCTGGTGCTGGCCCACCGGGGCATCGACGAGATCAAGGCCTACTTGCGCTGGCACCTCGTCCACGCCATGGCAGCGCAGCTGTCCACACCATTCGTGCAGGAGAACTTCGCCTTCTTTGCCAAGACATTGCGAGGCGTGCCAGCACTGCAGCCGCGCTGGCAGAAGTGCGTCACACTGGTGGACGACCAGCTGGGCGAGGCGCTTGGACAGGAGTTCGTCAGCCGTGCCTTCAGCCCCGAACTGAAGCGCAAGACCCAATACATGACGCGGCAGATCGAGGAGGCCATGGCCCGCGAGATCCGCTCGCTGGACTGGATGAGCACCACGACCCGGGCCAAGGCCCTTGAAAAGCTGGGCACGGTGGTCAACAAGGTCGGCTACCCCGACCGCTGGCGCGACTATGGCAAGGTGGCCATCCGCCGTGCCGATCTGCTGGGCAACGTGCAGAGGGCCAACGAGTTCGAGGGCCGGCGCCAACTGGCGCAGATCGGCAAGCCGGTGGATCGCAGCGAGTGGGTCATGACGCCGCCCACCGTGAACGCCTACTACCAACCGCAGCTCAACTCCATCAACTTCCCCGCCGGCATCCTTCAGCCGCCTCTGTTCGACCCGGCCATGGACGACGGCCCCAACTACGGCAACACTGGCGGCACCATCGGCCACGAGCTGACCCATGGTTTCGACGACGAGGGCCGCCAGTTCGACGCCAAGGGCAACCTGCGCGACTGGTGGACGCCGGCTGACGAGAAGGCGTTCAACGAGCGTACGCAATGCCTGGTGGATCAGTACGCGCAGTACACCGTCGTCGACGACATCAAGATCAACAGCCAGCTCACGCTCGGCGAGGATCTGGCCGATCTGGGAGGGCTGGTGCTGGCCATGATCGCCTGGCAGGACGAGACCGCGGCGAAGCCGCCTGCGCCCTTGCGTGACGGCTTCACGGCAAGCCAGCGATTCTTCATCGGGTTTGCACAGTGGGCCTGCGAGAGCGCCCGGCCTGAGAAACTCCGCATCGACGCCTTGACCAACCCGCATTCGCCGGGCCGCTACCGTGTCAACGGTGTGGTGGCGAACCTGCCGGAGTTCGAGAAGGCCTTTTCCTGCAAGCCGGGCCAACCGATGGTGGCTCCCCGGCGCTGCAAGGTCTGGTAGCCCTGAACGTGAACTGCGGCTGGCTGCAAGCCTGAAGCCGCCCCCTGCGTGCGATAGCCATGACGACCAAACGACACACCTTCTGCCAGCGTGGGGCCTTGGTGGCCGCTCTGGTCATCTGGGGCATGGCTCAAACGGCGCAGGCGCTCACCATCGGTGCCATCGTGCCGCAGAGTTGGCCCAGCCCCACGCAGGGTGAAGAGATCGTGCTGGGCATGCAACTGGCCATCAAGACCTGGCCGGGGCAGCCGGCACCGACCCTGGTGGTCAAGAACAGTGCCTGCGATCCGCGCCGTGCCGAAGAGGCTGCACGCGAACTGGTCGCCGCCAAGGTGGACATGGTGGTGGGCAGTTGGTGCGTCATCGGCCAGGTTCCCAGGCTGGTGGCCGACGCCGGCCTGCCCTATGTCTCGGCCCATGCCGAGCGCCTGGCCAAGCCGCCCGAGGGGGTGCTGCAACTCGGCCGCATCGAGCTCTATGCGGCGGGCCGCATTGCCGAAGGCCTTCGCGCCGAAACCGGGCTGCGTGTTTCGGCCCGCACCTCGTGCTGGATGGACTTCGAGCCGGTGCTGCGCGAGCAGTACGACGCCTTGCTGTGCCCCGTGCTCGGTTTCGACAAGGCGCGTTGGCAGCAAGCCGAAGGCACCTACACGGCAGCCTACCGAAGGCCCTTCACCACGTCGGCGGCGCGGGGCTATGCGGCCATGGAGGCCGCGCTGGCGCAACTGCGGCGGTTACGCAGCGGGGTCAAGGCGGCCGGTGAGCCCATCGCCACCATCTTGGGCCGTCTGCCGGCCAACGGCGCGCCGCCACCGCCGGACGCCATGCAACTGGTGGTGTCGCCGCGCCTGCCGCGCCTGGCGCCCCGAGAGCAGGCCGTGGTGACCCAACTGTTGCAGACCAAGGGCTGCGGGTGCGCCACCGGCGCCACCTGTGGCCAGGCCGGGCCTTGGGCCGAGCAGCCTTTCGTGGTGCGCAGCAACGATCCCAAGTGCACGGTCGTCGCCGCCGCGGCGCAGCGTTGACGCCCACTCGGTAGAAACCCTGCCGGATATTTGTCTTGCGTCAAGGCCGCCAGCGCCTTTATCATTTACCGACCGTTCGGTAGATTAATTCCGGCGGCACTCGGAGACAACCCGCATGCCCGTCAAGACGCCTGCCCCCGGCGACCTGGAGCCCATCGAAACCGCCAGCCGGGACGAACTCGCCGCGCTCCAGTTGCAGCGGCTGAAGGCCACGTTGGCGCGTGTCTACGAGAATGTGCCGCACTACCGGCAGGCCTTCGATGCGAAGGGTGTTCACCCTGCTGATCTGAAGAGCCTGGCGGATCTGGCGAAGTTTCCCTTCACCACCAAGCACGACCTGCGGGCCAACTACCCGTTCGGCATGTTTGCCGTGCCGCGAGAGCAGGTGTCGCGCATCCATGCTTCCTCGGGCACCACCGGCAAGCCCACGGTGGTGGGTTACACCAAGAACGACATCGAGATGTGGGCTGGCCTGGTGGCGCGCTCGATCCGTGCCGCCGGCGGCCGCCCGGGCGACATCTGCCACATCGCCTACGGCTACGGCCTGTTCACAGGCGGCCTGGGCGCGCACTACGGAGCCGAGAAACTGGGCTGCACGGTGATTCCCATGTCCGGCGGCCAGACCGAAAAACAGGTTCAGCTGATCCAGGATTTCAAGCCCGACATCATCATGGTCACCCCCAGCTACATGCAGGTGATCATCGAGGAGTACCGCCGCCAGGGCATGGACCCGCGCGAGATGTCGGTCAAGGTGGGCATCTTCGGCGCCGAGCCCTGGACCGAGGCGATGCGCACCCAGATCGAGGGCGACGCCAACCTCGATGCGGTGGACATCTACGGCCTGTCCGAGGTGATGGGCCCGGGGGTGGCCAGCGAGTGTGTGGAATCCAAGGACGGCCCGGTGATCTGGGAAGACCATTTCTATCCCGAGATCATCCACCCCGAGACCGGTGAGGTGCTTCCCGACGGTGCCGAGGGCGAACTGGTGTTCACCTCGCTGAGCAAGGAGGCCTTCCCGATCATCCGCTACCGCACCCGCGACCTCACGCGCCTGCTGCCGCCCACCTCGCGTGGCATGCGGCGCATGGGCAAGATCGTCGGCCGTTCTGACGACATGCTGATCATCCGCGGCGTCAACCTGTTTCCCACGCAGATCGAGGAACTGGTGCTGCAGACCGAGGGCTTGTCGGGCCAGTACCAGATCATCGTCACCCGCGAGGGTGCGCTGGATGCGGTGCAGGTGCTTGCCGAGGTGCTGCCCTCGCATACCGGTACCGACCGCGCCGCGCTCGGCCACCACCTGCAGCACCGCATCAAGACGCTGATCGGCGTCAGCACCCGGGTCGACGTCGGCCCGCCCGAATCCATTGAACGCACGCTCGTGGGCAAGGCCCGCCGCGTGATCGACAAACGTCCCCGCTGAAAGGGCAGGTATGTACACCCAGATGATGGACATGGCTCCGGCCGACGAGCGCAAGCCATTGCGCTCGGCCGAGGAGCACGAGCTCGAGACCCGTTTCGATGCCCGCATCGACGAAGGTGGCTTCATCGAGGCCAAGGACTGGATGCCGGAGCACTACCGCAAGACCTTGGTGCGGCAGATCAGCCAGCATGCGCATTCCGAGATCGTCGGCATGCTGCCCGAGGGCAACTGGATCACCCGCGCGCCCACGCTCAAGCGCAAGGCCATCCTGCTGGCCAAGGTGCAGGATGAAGGCGGCCACGGCCTTTACCTGTATGCCGCCGCCGAGACGCTGGGCGTCAGCCGCGACCAACTGCTCGATGCCCTGCACACCGGCAAGGCCAAGTACAGCTCGATCTTCAACTACCCCACGCTCACCTGGGCCGACATCGGCACCATCGGCTGGCTGGTCGATGGCGCGGCCATCATGAACCAGGTGCCGATCTGCCGCT
>CAYJEC010000146.1:0-7570 GCA_964369025.1 uncultured Ideonella sp.
AAGCTGCTGCAGACCGGCCACTCGCTGGCCAGCCTGGCCGAGTTGAAGAAGCAGGGCCTGGACCGTGGCGTGTTCCCGGTGCTCGATGCCGTGCTGGCGAACGCCCCTGCGGGTGGCGAGCGGGAGAAGTTCGTGCACCTGGCGCTAGCCGATACCGACCGCCGTGTGAACGAGGGCAAGGCGGTGGCGCCCAGCTTCATGTTGGCCTGCATGCTTTGGCACGACGTACAAGCCGGCTGGACGCGCCTGCGAGAGGCGGGCGAGCACACCATGCCAGCGCTGTCGCAAGCCATCGACGCAGTGTTCGACGCCCGCATCGGCGACATTTCCGGCCGCGGCAAGCTGGCCACCGACATGCGCGAGATCTGGATGATGCAGCCGCGCTTCGAGCGCCGCAGCGGCACCGCGCCGTACGGGCTGGTCGACCAGCCCCGTTTCCGGGCCGGCTTCGACTTCTTGCGCCTGCGCGCCGACGCCGGCGAGGTGGCATCCGAATTCGCCGAGTGGTGGGAGGACTTCTCCCTTGGCGACGATGCTGAGCGCGAGGCGCTCGTCGAAGCCGTTCGCGAAAGTGGCAAAGGCACGGCCAGGCCGGGCGGCCGGCCACGCCGCAGCGCCGAGCCGAGAGCCGCTGCAGACATGCCGGCGCGGCCGGCACCGGCAGAGGCCGAATCGGGAGACGCTGCCGAAGCGCCGCGCAAGCGCCGCCGCCGCCGCCGCAAGCCGGCCGGTGGCCGGGGCGGCGAGCCTGGCGCTGCGCCGCCTGCCGGTGACCATGGAGAGTGAGCCTGCCCGCGCCTACGTCGGCCTGGGTGCCAACCTGGGTGATGCGCGGGCGCAGGTCGAAGCGGCGCTGACGGCTTTGGCCACTTGGCCCGGCTTGCGGTTGGTGGGCCGCTCCGCGCTCTACCGAAGTGCTCCGGTCGATGCCATTGGGCCGGATTTCGTCAACGGCGTGGCCGCGGTCGACTCCGAACTGGCGGCGTTGGATCTTTTGCAAGCCTTGCAGGCCATCGAACTGCGCTTCGGGAGAGAGCGGCCCTTTCCCAACGCACCGCGTACGCTGGACCTGGACCTGCTTTGGTTCGCCGGCCTTGTGATGCAGACCGACACGCTCACCTTGCCACACCCCCGCCTGCACCAGCGCGCGTTCGTGCTGGTTCCGCTGGCAGAACTGGTGCCCGGGCTGGACATCGCCGGGCACGGCCGCGTCGAAGACCTGCTGGCGTGCGTTCAGGATCAACCCATTGAGGTTCTGCCGCGATGAGCGCATTCACCTTCTGACCGGTGCCGCAGAGTTCAATTGATTTCGCCTCCTACAATGCTGTCGTGACGCACCGATGACGTTTCGGTGAAATTTTTATGACAGCGCGGCGAGCCAGGGCCGGGGATCCCCTGGATCCGAGCGGAAAAGCCCTGCGCCCGAGAGGAGAACCGGATGCTTTTCGGCAAGCTGTTGCCCAAGGATGGCAACTTTTTCGAGCTGTTCAACCAGCACGGCAAATACATCGCCGAGGGAGCGCGCTCCTTCATGGCGATGATCTCCTACTACAGCACGCCTGACCTGCGCGAGAAATACGCCAGCGAGGTGGATGTAGCCGAACGCAGCGCCGACAAGGTGACGGCCGAAGTCAACCGCCTGCTGCACCGGACCTTCATTACCCCGATCGATCGGGAGCAGATTCATGGCCTGATCAACGCCATGGACGACATCCTCGATTTGCTGCAGGACAGCAGCGAAGTGATGGCGTTGTATGACGTGCAGCATGTCACTGAGGATGTGATCCGTTTGGGTGAAATCTCGGTCAAATGCTGCGAGCGGGTGCAGCACGCCGTCTCTCTGTTGCCACGCCTGAACCAGGCCGAGGTGGCTGAAGCCGCCATCAAGACCTGCGAGGAGATCGACCGGCTCGAATCGGACGCGGACCGGGTCATGCGCAGCGCGATGTCACGCCTGTTCCGCGAGGAGGAGGACACGCGCGAGTTGATCAAGCTGAAGGCGATCTACGAGCACCTGGAGTCGATCTCCGACCGCTGCGAGGACGTGGCCAACCTGATCGAGGGCATCGTCCTCGAGAACTCCTGACGCTGGCGAGCCATGGAGACCGTCACCATCGGCTTCTGGGCCGTCGCCGTGCTGGTGCTGCTGGCGGTTGCGTTCGACTTCATGAACGGCTTCCACGACGCCGCCAACTCAATTGCCACCGTCGTTTCCACCGGCGTGCTCAAGCCGCAGCAGGCTGTCCTGTTCGCCGCCTTTTTCAATGTCATCGCCATCGGCATCTTCCAGCTGAAGGTGGCCAGCATGATTGGCAAGGGCATCGTCGAGCCGGGTGTGGTCGACCACCACGTGATATTCGGTGCACTGATCGGTGCCATCACCTGGAACGTCATCACCTGGTGGTATGGCATTCCCTCCTCCAGTTCGCATGCCCTGATCGGTGGCATCGTTGGCGCGGTGATGGCGAAGGCCGGTGCCGCCAAGCTGATTGGCGCGGGCATCATCAAGACGGTGCTGTTCATCTTCGTCTCGCCGTTGCTTGGTTTCCTGCTGGGCTCGTTGATGATGGTGCTGGTTGCCTGGACCTTCCGGCGCACCTCGCCGCTGCGGGTGGACCAATGGTTCCGGCGGCTGCAACTGGTCTCTGCGGGCCTGTACTCGCTCGGCCATGGTGGGAACGACGCCCAAAAGACCATCGGCATCATCTGGATGCTGCTGGTGGCCTCGGGCTACCTCGCCGCCGAGGCCAAGGCGCCACCTTCGTGGGTGATCTGGGCCTGCTACATCGCCATCGGCATGGGCACCATGTTCGGCGGCTGGCGCATCGTCAAGACGATGGGCCAGCGGCTGACCAAGCTCAAGCCGGTGGGCGGCTTCTGTGCCGAAACGGGTGGGGCCATCACGCTGTTCATTGCCACCGCAATGGGTATCCCGGTGTCCACCACCCACACCATCACCGGCGCCATCGTCGGCGTCGGGTCGGTGCGAAACGCCTCCACCGTCCGCTGGGCGTTGGCCGGCAACATCGTCTGGGCCTGGATCTTCACCATCCCGGCTTCGGCGCTGGTGGCCGGTGCGTTCTACTGGTTGAGCTTGACGCTCTACTGAGCGGCGCGGGACTCGTCGGCCTGCTGCCACTCGAAGAACTTCTGCCCTCCGAAGGCGATCGTGCCCATCAACGCCGTGCCGCCCAGCAGCAGCGCGGTGATGGCCCCCAACACCGGCCCCCAGGCGGTGGGGCGGGGTGCACCGCCATGGCGGGCTGCCCAGCGCTCATCCGGCGTCAGCCCGATGACGATGGCGCTGAGCATCGCCGCGGACAGACTCAGGCCCAGCAGGGGAATCAGGGCCCAGGCGATGCGATCGTCCTGCCCCAGGTTGATCATGCGGGCCACGCCCACCAGCCCAGCCAACGTGGGCAGCGGGTAGAGCCAGCCGGCTTTGTCGCCAGTGCCGTGCAGGTAGAAGCGGTGCAGGCCGAGCGTGCCACCGACCACGGCCAGCCAGGTGGCCGCCGTCTTGGACTTGGAAGCCATCAGGTGCCTTCTGCCGCGGGGGCGGTGTCGCCCAGGCCGAGCGGGCGCTGCATCAGCACCACATCCAGCCAGCGACCGAACTTCCAGCCTGCGCTCTTCAGCGTGCCGGCATCGGCGAAACCGCAGCGACGGTGAACGCCGATCGAGCCCAGGTTGGCGCTGTCGCCGATCACCGCCAACATCTGCCGGGCGCCTGCCGCCTCGCAGCGGGCCATCAACTCCGCCAGCAGGAGGGTGCCAACACCCTGGCCGCGTGCATCGGCGTGCAGGTAGATCGAATCCTCGACGCAGAATCGGTAAGCCAAACGAGGCCGGAAGTGGTTGGCATAGGCATACCCCAGCACCACCCCACCGCGCTCTGCCACGAGCCAGGGGAGAGACTTGGAGAGCACATCCTGCCGGCGCCGGGTCATTTCATCCAGGCTCGGGGGCTCCAGTTCGAAGGTGCCGGTACCTTTCAGTGCAGCCTGGCCGTAAATGTCGGCGATGGCCGGCAGATCGTTGTCGTGGCTGGGCCGTATCAGCACAGAAGGAGGTGCGGTCATGCGGGCGGTTGGCTGCGGGCAGGTAAACGCCTATAATCTCATGTTTCGGCCACGGTCGGCTTGGGTACGCCCATGCCGGCGTATCTACGGGGCCGACATTCGCCAAGCCTGATTCACCGCGCCCGGCCTGCCCGGCCAGGTGGTTTGAGGGCAAGGCTTGCAGGCTTGCCCGCCCGGCGGTGTCTCCCAGGTGGCGGCGGTCGACCTACTTTCCAAGGAACGACAAAATGGTCGTGATTCGTCTGTCTCGCGGTGGCTCCAAGGGCCGCCCGTTCTACAACCTCGTCGTCGCTGACTCGCGCGAGCGCCGCGATGGCCGCTTCATCGAGCGCGTCGGGTTCTACAACCCGATGGCTTCCGAAGGTGAAGAAGGCCTGCGCGTGGTCCATGACCGTGTCAACTACTGGGCTGGCGTGGGCGCTCAACTGTCGCCTACCGTGCAGCGCCTGGTCGACACGGCCAAGGCCAAGTTGGCCTGAACGGCTGTCTGACGCCAGCCGTGGTGTCGACCGTGTCCATGGCCGCGCATGCGGCCGACACAGATGCCCCGGTCTGGCCCGACGATGCGATCGAAGTGGGCCGCATTGTCGACGCTTGGGGCATCCAGGGCGGCTTCAAGGTACAGCCGTTCTCCTCGGATCCCAAGGCCCTGTTCTCCTCCCGCCGCTGGTTTCTTCTGGCACCCGCTGGGCCGTCGCCCAAGGGCGGTGCCGTGGTCTGGCCTCGGTTGCTGAAGATCACCCAATCGCGAGAGCAAGGTCCGCTCGTCGTTGCCACGGCGCAGGAAGTGCCGGACCGCAACGCGGCCGAGTCCTTGCGCGGCGCGCGCGTGTTCGTCTCGCGCCAGAGCTTTCCCACGGCCCGCGACGGCGAGTACTACTGGATCGACCTGATCGGCCTGGCGGTGGTTAACCGCGAGGGCGAATCGCTGGGGGTGGTGACCGACCTCATCGACACCGGCCCGCACTGCGTGCTGCGCATGCGCCGTCCCGACGCCGCAGCGGATGCCAAGCCGGACGACGCCGAGCGCCTGATTCCGTTCGTCGACGCTTATGTCGACACGGTCGATCTGGCCGAGCGCCGCATCACCGTCGACTGGGGCCTCGACTACTGACGTCGCCCACGCTCTCCCGTGCGCTTCGACGTCATCACCCTCTTTCCCGACCTGTTCGCGCCCTTCCTGGTGCAGGGCGTGACGCGCCGCGCCTACGAATCGGGCCAGGTCGATGTGCGGTTCTGGCCACTGCGCGACTTCGCCGACGACAACTACCGCCGTGTCGATGACCGACCCTATGGTGGCGGGCCGGGCATGGTCATGCTGGCGGAGCCGCTGGAGCGGGCGTTGGCCGCGGTGTGCGCCGACCGTGCGGCACCCGCGCCGCTGATCCACTTCAGCCCGACCGGCCGCCGCATCGACCAGGCGTTGCTGCGCGAACTGGCGGCCGGCCCGGGTGCCGTGCTTTTGTGTGGCCGCTACGAGGGCGTCGACCAGCGCTTCCTGGATCGCCATGTCGATCTGGAGTTGAGCCTGGGGGACTTCGTGCTGTCCGGCGGCGAGTTGCCGGCCCTGGCCCTGCTGGACGGCATCGCACGCCTGCAGGAAGGCGTCTTGTCGGACGCCCGCTCGCATCAGCAAGACAGTTTCGAAGACGGCCTGCTCGACTGTCCGCACTTCAGCCGGCCCGAGCGCCTGGCCGGGCCGCAGGGCGAGGTGCCACCGGTGCTGCTCTCCGGGCACCATGCCGACATTGCCCGCTGGCGGCGTGAGCGCTCGCTCGAACTGACGGCCCGCCGGCGCCCCGACCTGATCGCAGCCGCACGGAGCGCTGGGCGCCTCTCAGCGGCGGACGAGCGCTTCCTGGCCGCACTTGCGATATAATCAAAGGCTTTTCGATCCTCTGCCGGGCACAGGAGTGCATGAAACCAGGGACTCAAGCGCCCCAGTTGAACGCTCCGCCAGACCCCTTCAACAGCGCCGGCACGATCACATTGGAGAAAACCGTGGATCTGATCCAAACCCTCGAGCAAGAAGAAATTGCTCGCCTGAACAAGACCATTCCGGCGTTTGCCCCTGGCGACACCGTGATCGTGAACGTCAACGTGGTCGAAGGCACGCGCAAGCGCGTGCAGGCCTACGAAGGCGTGGTGATCGCCAAACGCAACCGTGGCCTGAACTCCAGCTTCATCGTTCGCAAGATCTCCAGCGGTGAAGGCGTGGAGCGTACGTTCCAGCTGTACAGCCCGCTGATCGCTTCGATCGAAGTCAAGCGCCGCGGTGACGTCCGCCGCGCCAAGCTGTACTACCTGCGCCAGCGCTCGGGCAAGTCGGCTCGCATCAAGGAAAAGCTCTCCTGACCTCGGTCAGCCTGGCTCGACAAAGCCGCCTCCGGGCGGCTTTTTGACGTCTGGCGTAAGCTCAGCTGCATGCCCTCTGACGCACCTGCATCCAGCCCCCGACCGCTCCTTCGCGACCCACACCGCATCCCGGTGATCGCCACCGACAGGCACCTGCCGGCGGTTGATCCACAGCACCTGAACGCCGCCTCCCTGCGCGAGCGCCTGGCCGAAGCTCATCATTGGCCCCCGCACATCCCGGGCGATGGTGCCCGGCCCGAGTGGTTCGGCGAGCGTCAGCCTGCAGCCGCCTCGGTGCTGGTGCCGCTGGTGATGCGGCCGCAGGGCCTGCAGGTGCTGCTGACCCAGCGCACCGACCACCTGAACGACCATGCCGGTCAGATCAGCTTCCCCGGTGGGCGTGCCGAACCACATGACGTCGATGCCGTTGCCACCGCCCTGCGCGAGGCCGAGGAGGAGGTGGGCCTGAGACACGAGTCGGTCGAGGTGATCGGGCGCATGCCGGTCTACACGACGGTCACGCGTTTCGTCGTGACCCCGGTGGTCGGCCTCGTGCGGCCTGACTACACCCTTCAACTCGACGCCTTCGAGGTGGCGGAGGCCTTCGAGGTGCCGCTGCAGTTCCTGCTCGATCCAGCCCACCACCAGCGGCACGAGTTCGAGATGGCTGGGGTGCGGCGCCAGTTCCTGTCCATGCCCTGGCGTCCCGAGGGCGAGGCTGGCCGCGAATACTTCATCTGGGGCGCCACAGCCGCCATGCTGCGCAACCTCTACCACCTGCTTCGCGGCTGACAGCGAGGCCCTGCTGGGTATCATGCTCGGCGATGAGCTTTTTCGCCGTTCTCTTTGCGTTGCTGATCGAGCAGATCAAGCCGCTGCCTCGCGACAACTGGGTGCACGACACGCTGGCCGACTGGGTCGGCTGGACGGGCCGGAACTTCGACGCCGGCCGGCCGCATCATGCACGGGTCGTCTGGGTCGTCACCGTCATCGTGCCGGCCCTGGTGGCCTGGGCGATCCACTTTGCCGTCGCCCAGGTGAGCCTGCTGCTGGCGCTGGCCTTCGACGTCGGCATCATCTACCTCACGCTGGGCTTTCGGCAGTTCAGCCACTACTTCACCGACATCCGCGAC
>CAYJEC010000147.1:0-7495 GCA_964369025.1 uncultured Ideonella sp.
GCCGTGATCTCGGTGACGATGATCCATACCGGCGAGGCCACCAACGTGGTTCCCGACACCTGCGAAATCGAAGGCACGGTGCGCACTTTCACGCTGGATGTGCTGGACCTGATCGAGCGCCGCATGCGTGAGATCGCCCAGCACACCGGAGCGGCCTTCGGAGCCGGCGTGCAGTTCGACTTCCACCGCAACTACCCTCCCACGATCAACCACACGGCCGAGGTCGCCTTCCTGCGCAGCGTGATGCGCGAGCTGGTCGGCGAGGCCAACACCCTCGAGTTCGAGCCGGCCATGACCGCCGAGGATTTCAGCTATTTTCTGCAGGCCAGGCCGGGCGCCTACTTCGTCATCGGCAACGGCGACGGCAGCCACCGGGTGTCTGGCCATGGCATGGGCCCCTGCACCCTGCACAACCCGAACTACGACTTCAACGACGAGTTGATTGCTCCCGGCGCGGCGTTGTGGGTCCGGCTCGCGGAGCGCTTTCTCGCAGCACGCTGATGTCTGAATCTGACCGGCGATAGTCCGGTACGGGGCTGGCGGGACGGCGGATGGTGACCGAAGATGGCGCCATCGCCACTTCAACCGCCGCTTGCCATGTCGCACACCGCCCTGCTCCTGATCGATGTCCAGCAGTCCTTCCGCCACCGGCCCTACTGGAACGGCGCCGAGGCCGAAACCTTCCTCGAACGCTGCAACACGCTGATCGCCGGCTGCCAGGCCGACGGCATCCCCATCGTGCGGGTGTTCCACACAGACGGGCCCGATGAGGCGGCCAACCCGTTCTCGCACGCCAGCGGCCACATCCGTCCGCTCGACGGCCTGCGCCCGTTCGACGCCGCCCTGGTCGTCGAGAAACACCGCCACAGTGCGCTGGTCGGTACCGGCCTGTCGATCTGGCTGCACCAGCAAGGCATCGGCCGCCTGATCGTCGCGGGCATCCGCACCGCGCAATGCTGCGAGACCCCCACCAGGCACGCCAGCGACGAAGGTTGGGAGGTCGACTTCGTCACCGAGGCCACCCTCACCTTCGACATGACCACCCCCGCGGGTGAGCCCTTGTCGGCCGATCTGATACGCGAACGCACCGCCACCGTGCTGGCCGGCCGGTTCGCCACGCTGGCCAGCGTCGAGCAGGCGCTGGCCAGCGCATGAAGGTGCGCGCCTCGCGGCCTGAGGCCCCCGTGCAGGTGCTGTTTGTCGTCTTGCCGGAGACCCTGCTGCTGGACCTCGCCGGGCCAGCCGAGGCCTTTCGTCTGGCCAACCAGCAACTCCGCCAGGCCGGCCAACCGGCGGCGTTCGAGATGCTTTTCGCCGGCCCGCGTGGCGAAGCGCGTTCCTCGGTGGGCCTGCTCCTTGCCGACCTGCGTCCGCTGCCAGCCAGGTTGGACTCGCCGACCTGGGTGGTGTTGCTCGGCCGGCCCGGCGAGGCGGGTGAGGTTGTCCGCCGCGAGCCCCCGTGGATGCTGGCACGGCAATGGCTGGCCGACGTGGTGGCGCCGGCCCTGCAGGCTGCCGACACGCCCCACCGCCTGCTCACCGTCTGCGTCGGCGCGCTGCTGGCGGCCGATGCCGGGCTGTTGGCTGGCCGCGCTGTCACCACCCACCACGAACTGCTGGATGAACTCGCCCACATCGCCCCCTCAGCGCAGGTGCATGAGAACCGGCTGTTCGTGCAAGACGGCCCGGTGTGGACCAGTGCCGGCATCACCGCTGGCATCGACCTGGCGCTGCAGTGCATCGCAGGCCATTCGGGCGAAGCGCTGGCGGCGGCTGTCGCTCAGGTGATGGTGGTGTTCCATCGACGCGGTGCGGCAGACCCGCAGTTGTCGCCACTGCTGCGCCACCGCAGCCACCTGCACCCGGCGGTGCAGCGTGTGCAGACTGCGGTCACCACCGAGCCGTCAGCGGAGTGGACGGCCGAGCGGCTGGCGGAGGTGGCCCATGTCACGCCGCGCCACCTGGGCCGCTTGTTCAGGGCCCATGCGGGCTTGTCGCCGCAAGACTTCGTGCAGGCCGTTCGGCTGGCCCGGGCGGACGATGCCATTGCGGCCGGCATGGCGCGCCAGCAGGCGGCCAGTTGGGCCGGCTTCACGAGCGAACGGCAGTGGCGGCGTGCTCGCGCCGCGCGTGCCAGATCAGGTGCCGAGTAACCCGAGACGCGCCAGGTCGGCCGCCAAGGCCTGCGGGTTGGTGAAGTGCACGGCCTGCCAGCCCCGTGCGAGGGCTGCCTCGACATTCGGCCGGTGGTCGTCGATGAACAGCAGGGCCGCAGGTCGGCGACCGCTGAGTTCCTCCAGTTGGCGGTAGATCGCCGCATCGGGCTTGCTGGCCTTGGCACGCGCTGAATACACGCCGCTGTCGAACCAGCCGATGAAGGCATGGTGGCGCTCCAGGTACGCGGCGTAGGGCTCGGGCATGTTGGACAGGAAGTGCACCGGCCAACCGGCCGCCTTCACCTGCCGGAGAAGTTCCACGGTGCCCTGCAGGGGTGCCAGCGAGGGCGGCACAGCGTCGACCACCGCCCGCACTTCGTCCGGGCGCAGCCCGGTGCGGGCCGAAATGCGGGCCACCAAGGCGGGGACCTCGACCAGGCCGCTGTCGAAATCACCCCAATCGCCGCCATAGGCCTGGAAGATCTCACCCACCCAGTGAGCCACGGATTCCGGCGTGCCAGCACGCTCTGGCAGCACGTGCGACAGCAGCGCGGCCGGCTGCCAGTCGAACAGCACACCGGCGAAGTCGAAGACGACGGCCTCGATGCCGTGCGCGCTCATGCGCGCAGGCGCGCCAGCAGGCCGGCGGTGGAGGCGTCGAGTCCGGCGGTGTCGCCACTGTCGAAACGCGGAAGCAACTGGCTGCACAAGGCTTTGCCCAGTTCCACCCCCCACTGGTCGAAGCTGTTGATGCCCCAGATCGCGCCGCTGGTGAACACGCGGTGCTCGTGCAGCGCAATCAGCGCCCCCAGCGAGCGTGGCGTCAGCGACTCCAGCATCAGCGTGGTGCTGGGCCGGTTGCCGGGGAAACTGCGGTGGCGTGCGAGCACCTCGCGGTCCAACGTCTTCGACGCGGTGGGCGCCTGCTCGCCCGCGGCCTCGGCCGCACTCTTGCCGAGCATCAGCGCCTGGCTCTGCGCCAGGCAATTGGCCAGCAGTTTCTGGTGCAACCCGGCGTGGGCGTGTGTAGGGGTCTTGACGGCAATGAACTCGACCGGGATCACATCGGTGCCCTGGTGCAGCATCTGGAAGTAGGCGTGTTGGCCGTTGGTACCAGGCTCCCCCCAGACCACCGGGCTGGTTGCATAGGGCAACGCCCGGCCAGCCGCGTCCACTCCCTTGCCGTTGGACTCCATTTCGAGTTGCTGCAGGTAGGCCGGGAAGCGCTTCAGGCCCTGGTGGTAAGGCGCCACCGAGCGGCTGCCAAAGCCATGGAAGTTGCGGTACCAGACGTCCAGCAGGCCCAGTTGCACCGGCAGGTTGGCAGCCAGCGGCGCATCGGCAAAGTGGAGGTCCATGGCATGGGCGCCGGCCAGGAAGGCGCGGAAGTTCTCGGCGCCGATGGCAATGGCCACCGGCAGGCCGATGGCGCTCCACAGCGAGTAGCGGCCGCCCACCCAATCCCAGAAGCCGAAGGTGTCGGTGATGCCGAACTGCGCGGCCGCCGCGAGGTTGGTGGTGACACCGACGAAGTGGCGCGCGGTGTCGGTGCCGCCCTGTGACAGGAACCATTCGCGCGCGACCTGCGCGTTGGCCATCGTCTCTTGGGTGGTGAAGGTCTTGGACGCGACGATGAACAACGTCGTCTCGGGCTTCAGCCGGCGAAGGACCGGCGTGATGTCGTGGCCATCGACGTTAGAAACGAAGTGCAGCCGGAGGCCAGGATGCGAATAGGCGTCGAGCGCCGGCACGGCCATCTGCGGGCCAAGATCCGAGCCGCCGATGCCGATGTTGACCACGTCGGTGATGCCGCTTCGGCCCACGTCGCGCACCTGCTCGGCGTAGGCCAGCATGCGATCCAGCACCTCGTGCACGTCGGTGCTGAAAGGGCCCGAACCGCGCGGGGCGCGCAGCGCGGTGTGCAGCACGGCGCGGCCCTCGGTGGTGTTGATCGGCTCGCCAGCCAGCAGCGCGTCACGCCGTGCGCCAAACTGGCATTCCTCGGCCAACTCGACCAGCAGCCGGCGGGTGACCTCGTCCCAGCGGTTCTTGGACAGGTCGGCAAAGATCTCCGGCGCACCAAGTGTGAAGCGCTCGAAGCGCCGTGGGTCGTCGACGAAGGCCTGGCGCAGGTCGAAGCCTCGGCCGTGGCCCTCGAAGTGGCCGCGAAGTGCGGCCCAGGAGACGGTTTCGTCGGCGCGCGGAACGGGGGTGGCAGCCATGTCAGGCCTCCTGGATCAGGGCATCGAGCCTGGCGGAATCGGCGGCGAACTGTCGGATGCCTTCTGCCAGCTTCTCGGTCGCCATCGCATCCTCGTTCAGCGCGAAGCGGAATGATGTCTCGTGATAGGTCACGGCACGCAGGTCCATCCCCTCTGCGGCCTGGGCGTCGAGCACCGGCGACAGCGGCGCCTCGCTGGCCTGCAACTGCGCCAGCAACTCGGGGCTGATGGTGAGAAGGTCGCAGCCCGCCAGCGCAACGATCTGGCCTGTGTTGCGAAAGCTTGCCCCCATCACCTCGGTCTCGATGCCGAAGTGCTTGTAGTGGTTGAAGATCTGCGTCACCGACCGCACACCCGGGTCGTTGGCACCGGCCATCGCCGCTTCGTCCCAGGCCGCGCCGGCTTGCTTCTTGTACCAGTCGTAGATGCGGCCGACGAAGGGGCTGATGAGGCGCACCCCCGCTTCTCCGCAGGCCACGGCCTGGCAGAAGCTGAACAGCAGCGTGAGATTGCATCGGATGCCGTCGCGCTCCAGCGCACGCGCCGCCTGGATTCCCTCCCAGGGGGAGGCGATCTTGATCAGCACACGCTCGCGGCCGATGCCCGCCGCTTCGTACAGGCCGATCAGGCGCTGGGCGCGCGCGATCGTGGCTGCGGTATCAAACGACAGGCGCGCATCGACCTCTGTGGAGACCCGGCCGGGCACCACCTTGAGGATCTCGCGACCGAAGCGCACCAGAACTTCGTCGACGATCTCGGCCAGCGGCCTCCCGCGATGCGCGGCCACCGTGTCCACGAGCAGCGGCGCATAGTCCGGCTGCTGTACCGCCTTGAGAATCAGCGACGGGTTGGTGGTGGCATCGCGGGGCGCGTACTGCGCCATCTGCCTGAAGTTGCCGGTGTCGGCCACCACGGTGGTGTAGGCCTTGAGCTGGTCGAGCTGGTTCATGATGGTGCGGCCCCGGCCCGCAATCGATGAGCAATGTGAAAGCGCGATTAGACCGCTTCCAGGCGCCGCGAGGGTTTCCTGCTGGTTACGCGATAGGGCATGGATTGACCGCCGGAAGAAACTCATGCATCCTTCATCGTGTAACTTTGTGTCACCTCGTTGACCATGACCTTCGACCTCGTTTTCTTCGGCGGCACCGGCGACCTCACATGGCGCAAGCTGATGCCGGCCCTGTTCCAGGCCTTTCGCCACGGCAAGCTGCCGGAGGGCGGCCGCATCCTGGCCGTGGCACGCGACGAGCGCAGTGACGCCGACTACCGCGAGTTCATCCGCGAGCGGTTTTCAGAGGTGGACAGTTCCAAGCGCCCGAAGGACGAAGAGTTCGACCGCTTCGCCGCACTGTTGCACTACCGCCGGATGGACCTGTCCCAGCCGGCCGACTATGCCGGCCTGAAAGCCTGGCTCGACGAGCGTGGCGCGGACACCGCCGTGCTGTACCTCGCGACCAGCCCGCACCTGTTCCCAGTGATCTGCGAACAGCTCGGTGCCGCCGGGCTGAACGGCCCGAAGGTGCGTGTGGTGCTTGAAAAGCCGCTGGGCCACGACCTGGCCAGCGCACAGGAGATCAACCGGGTGGTGCGTTCGGTGTTCTCCGAACGTCAGGCCTTTCGCATCGACCACTACCTCGGCAAGCCGGCCGTGCAGAACCTGATGGCGCTGCGCTTTGCCAACGCCTTGTTCGAACCGCTGTGGCGGCGCGAGAGCATTGCCAACATCCAGATCACGCTGGCTGAATCGATCGGCGTGGGCACCCGCGGCGACTTCTACGATCGCACCGGTGCATTGCGCGACATGATTCAGAACCATGCGTTGCAGTTGCTGACGATGATCGCGATGGAGCCCCCGTCATCCAACGACGCTGATGCGATTCGCGACGAGAAGCTGAAGGTGCTGAAGTCGCTCAAGCCCTTCACCCGCGAGAGCGTGGCCCGCGACGTGCTGCGCGGTCAGTACAAGGCGGGCACGGTGGACGGCAAGGCGGTGCCGGGTTACCTCGACGAAGTGAAGGTGCCGCCCGGCAGTGCCTGCGAGACCTTTGTCGCGCTGCGCACCGAGGTGCAGAGCTGGCGTTGGGCCGGCGTGCCCTTCTACCTTCGCACCGGCAAGCGGCTGGCGGCGCGCGACGCGCAGATCGTGGTCAATTTCCGCGAGGTGCCGCATCCGATCTTCCCGGGCTCGAGCCGCGCCAACAAGCTGGTGATCAAGCTGCAGCCGGAGGATGGCCTGGAGTTGCACCTTCTGGCGGCCAAGGGTTCGGCCCAAGGCGAAGCCTTGTCGCCTGTATCGCTCGACCTCGATTTCGACAAGGCCTTCCCGAGCGAACGCGTGGGCGCCTACGAGCGCCTGCTGCTGGATGCGATTGCCGGGCGCCTGAACCTGTTCGTCCGCAGCGACGAACAGGAACAGGCCTGGCGCTGGGTGGAGCCGATCCTGCACGCCTGGGAATCCGACCCCAGCGACCTGAAAACCTACACCGCCGGCAGTTGGGGCCCGCCCGCCTCCAGCGCCATGGTCGCCCGGGACGGTTTCGCCTGGGCCGAGGAACAGTGATGACAGCCCCTCGCCCCATGGGTACATGGGTCAATCCCCCGAGGGGATCGGGCCTTGCTTGGGAACGGCCCGGCGCTGCGGCCCGTGGAGACGCTCGTGCTTGACCGGATACGTGCTTCTATTCCCGCCCTGCCGCCTGCCGAGCAGCGGGTGGCCAAGCTGGTGCTGCTGGACCCGCGCAGCTTCGCTTCGATGCCGGTCACCGAGTTGGCCGAGCGCTCGCACGTGAGCAAGCCGACCGTGGTGCGCTTTTGCCGCAGCGTGGGCTACGACGGCCTGGCCGACTTCAAGCTGAAGCTGGCCGGCACGGTGAACGAGGGGGTGCCCTTCGTTCACCGCTCGGTGGACGAGGACGACAAGCCCGGCGACCTGATCGTCAAGGTCATCGACAACGCCGTCAGCGCCTTGCTCAAGTACCGCAACGATGCCACAGGCCACACCTTCGAGCGTGCCATGGCCGCGCTGGTCACCACCGCCCAGCAGGGCGGGCGGGTCGAGTTTTACGGCGTGGGCAACTCCGGCATCGTGGCGCAGGATGCGCAGCACAAGTTCTTCCG
>CAYJEC010000148.1:0-7445 GCA_964369025.1 uncultured Ideonella sp.
TCGCGCCGCGCGCCAGCAGCAGCTTGACCACCGCCGAGTGGCCCTGGCCCGCCGCCCACATCAACGCCGTCAATGCGTTCTCGTAGGCGGCGTCGATGCCGACGCCGCGGTCAAGCAGCAGGCCCACCGCCGCCGCGTGGCCCTGACCGGCGGCATAGACCATGGCGCTGCGGTTCATGCGGTCGGTGCCATCCCAGCGCGCTCCCGCATCAAGCAGCCGGCGAACCAGTTCCGCGTGCCCGGCGTAGCAGGCCGCCATCAGCGGGGTGACCTTCTCGAGCGAGGCCAGGTTCACATCGGTACCGGCCGCGAGCATGGTGGCGGCCAGTTCCATCTGCCCCTTCTCGGCGGCCATCAGCAACGCGGTCTTCCCCAGGCGGTTGCGGGTGTCGGGCGCCGCCCCCTGCCGCAGCGCACGCTGCACGGCGGGCAAGTCGCCCTGCCGCGCAGCGACCAGCAATTGGGCGTTGAGGTTCGGGTTCGTCGGGGCCTGGGCCCAGACCCCCGGGGTCAAAGCCGCCAACACCCACCAAAGTGCAAAAGTGCGATGGACAAGTTGTCGCATGACTGTTCTCTCCGTCGGGAGTTTCCCGATCTGACTCGACAAGCATAGGCGACAGGAAATTTGCCCGCTATTCCCATTTGTGAGGTTACGCGCGACCCACCCCGTCGCTTGCACGAGACTTTCGCCTCCTGGCGACCCTGCTGAGCCCTCCACGTGCCCTCATCGACCCCGCCTTTGGGGGGCCGCGCAACTGCGCGGCGCACGAGAGCTCAAGCAACAACAGGAGACAACATGCATCGTCCTTCTCTCACCCGCCGCGCCAGGGGGCCTCTGCTCCTTTCCGCCCTCGCCTTCAGCGCACTCGGCGCAATGGCCCAATCCGAGATCCAGGGCGCCGCCGCCGCGACGGGCAGCCCGGTGCCCAAGGACATCAGCGTGCCGCAGGCGCGGCTGAACACCGCCACCGGCGATGCCAGCAACTTCCTGCACTCCAACATGAACTACGCGCAGACCCGGTACTACCCGGCCGCGCAGATCAACACCGGGAACGTCGGCAAGCTCCGGCCGGCGTTCACCTTCCAGACCGAGGTGCTGGAGTCGATGGAGACCGCCCCGATCGTTGTCGATGGTGTGATGTACATCACCACCTCGTACAACCATGTCTATGCGCTCGACGCGGTCACTGGCAAGGAGTTCTGGCACTACAAGCACAAGCAGGGTCCGGTGATGACCTACTGCTGCGGCCCGAACAACCGTGGCGTGGCAATCATGGGGAGCCGGCTCTACATGGGCACGCTGGACGCCAAGCTGGTGTCGCTCGATGCCAAGACCGGCAAGCTGCTGTGGTCGACCCAGATCGCCGACCCCGAGCTCGGCTACTCCGAGACCATGGCGCCGGTCGCCGTGAACGGCAAGATCCTGATCGGCACCAACGGCGGCGAGTACGGCATCCGTGGCTTCGTGAAGGCCTTCGATGCCAACGACGGCAAGCTGCTCTGGACCTTCAACACCGTGCCGGAGAAAGGCCATGAAGGTGTCTGGGCCCAGAACGACGCGACCGGGCGGAACATGCTGCGCGACATCCCGGCCGAGAAGGCCCAGCTCGCCAAGCAGGGCGGCGACTTCTACAAGACACTGGGCGGCGGCGTGTGGATGGCTCCGGCGGTTGACCTGGATACCAACACGGTGTTCTTCGTGGTCGGCAACCCCAGCCCCGACCTGTACGGCAAGGAGCGCCCGGGCGACAACCTGTACACCGACTCCATCGTGGCAGTCGACCTGAACTCCGGCGCCTACAAGTGGCACTACCAGTACGTCGCCCACGACGTGTGGGATCTGGACGCGGTGTCGCCTGTGATCCTCACCGAGGCCGCCGGCAAGGACGGCAAGATGCGCAAGGTCGCCATCCACGGTGGCAAGACAGGGCATGTCTACGTGCACGATCGCGCCACTGGCGAGTTGATCCGCCACAGCGAGGCGATGGTGCCTCAGGAGAATATGTGGGTCCTGCCGACCAAGGACGGCGCACGGATGCTGCCGGGCGCCAACGGCGGTGTCGAGTGGAGCCCGATGGCCGTCAACCCGAAGCTGCGCCTGGCCTACGCGGCCAACCTGCACCAGCCGATGACCTACCACGTCGAGGAGGCCAAGTACCCCGGCGGCAAGCTCTGGCTGGGTGGCGCCTTCAAGGTCATTCCCAGCGAGAAGCAGTGGGGCCGCCTGGCTGCGGTGAACATCGACACCGGCAAGATGGCCTGGAAGTTCGACACCGAGCAGCCGCTGATCGGCGGCGTGCTGGCCACGGCTGGCGACCTGGTCTTCAACGGCGAGGGCAATGGCCTGTTCCGCGCCTTCGACGCCAAGACCGGCAAGAAGCTGTGGGAGTACCAGTGCGGCGCGGGCGTCAACGCGCCGGCGGTGTCCTACACCGTGGGCGGCAAGCAGTATGTGGCGGTGGCGGCGGGCGGCAACACGCAGCTCGACTTCAAGCGCGGCAACTCGGTGATCGTGTTCTCGCTGCCCTGATGCGAGGCCCGTTACGGCATGGCTCCAGGCTGGGCGCGGTTTTCGCGCTCAGCGTGGTCTGCACCGTGACGCCGGCGCAGGAGGTGCCCCCCCCCAAGGCCGCCGCCTGCGTCGCCTGCCACGGCCCCGGCGGCGCGGCCCCGATCCAGGCGGATTACCCCCGCCTGGCCGGGCAAACCGCCCGCTACATGTACCTGCAACTCCGTGACTTCCAGGAGGGGCGGCGCGAGAGCCCGCTGATGACGCCGATGGTCGCCGGGCTCACCCGTGATGAGATGCGCGAGCTCGCGGACTACTTCGCGCGCCAGAAGCCGGCGCCACAGACCTTCGCCGTCAACGCAGAGAAGTCGCGGCTCGGCAAACTGAAGGCCGACGAGACGCTGTGCACCATGTGCCATCTGGGCGGCTTCGTCGGGCAGAACGAGATCCCCCGGGTCGCGGCGCAGAACTACGGCTACATCGTCAAGCAATTGAGCGATTTCAAGGCCCGGGTGCGCACCAACGACGCTGGCAACATGACCTCGGTCGCCTCCACCCTCAGTGCGACGGACATCGAAAACCTGGCTCACTACATCACCGGCCTGTGAAACGGCCCGTCTGCGAGCAGACGGGCGCGCTCAGACCAGCCGATACCGCTGTGCGTAGTGGACCATCTCCACCGCATTGGCGACGCCGAGTTTCTGACGGACGGCGGTCTGGTAGTTGGCCACGGTCTTGATGCTGAGGTGCATGCGCTCGGCCACCTGGTCGACCGACAACCCCTGCACCAGCATCCGCAGCACGTCGAACTCACGCCCGGACAACATCAAGTGCGGCGGGGGACCGTCAGCGCCCGATGCGGCCGAGGCCACATCGGCCGACAGCACCGTATCGCCCCGAGCCACGCGCCGCACCGCCATCACGAGTTCGTCCGGCGGTCGGCTCTTGGTCACGTAGCCGGCTGCGCCGGCCTTCATCACCTGCGCCACCATCGCCTCACTGTCGTGCATGCTGAACACCAGCACCCGAAGTCGCGGCCAACGCAGCGCGACCCGGCGCAGCAGGTCCAGGCCGCTGCGGCCGGGCATCGACAGATCGAGCACCAACACCTGGGGCGGCTCGTCCCGCCCGGCCAGCCGCTCGTAGGCCTCGTCGGCGTTGGCGCACTCGGCAACCACCTTCATGTCGTCTTCAAGACCCAGCAGTCTGCGGTAGCCCTCGCGGACCACTGCATGGTCGTCGACCAACATCACCCGGATCATGTCGTTCCCTCGCTGAACAGGCGGCAGCCTGATCCCTCTCCCGCGGGCACCTCGATGCGCAGGTCGGCGCCGAGCGCCCACAGGCGCTCGCGGATGCCGGCCAGGCCGTTTCCGCGGGCCATGGCAGCTGTGGGATCCGCCACGCCCACACCGTTGTCCGCCACGCTCCAGCTCCAGCGCCAGCGGATCGGCCCGCCGGGGTCGCCGCCGACGAACAAGACGAGTGACAGCGTGGCCTCGGTGGCCTGCGCGTGCCGCGCCACGTTGGTGAGCGCCTCCTGGCTGATCCGGTACAGGGCCAACGCAGTCTCGCGCGGCAAGGATAGGCCAGCCGGGTCGACCGCTGCGCCGCTCGCGTCCTGGAGTGCCAGCTGAAGCGTCCAGCGCATGGCCCCGGCGTGCCCCTGCTGTTTCCAACCGGCCACCAAGGTCTGAACAGCTTCGAAGAACGCAGCCACCGATTCGTCTGCCAGCGGCATCGGGCGCAGGCGGGTCAACAGGCCTCGGATGTCATGCTGGATGCATTCGCATTGCACCGACATGTCCTTGGCCACGGCCTCCACCTCGGCCTGCCCAGCACATCTGCGCTCCAACCAGGTGGCATTGACGCGCAGAGCGGTGAGCTGCTGGCCGAACTCGTCGTGCAGTTCGCGGGCCAGCCGAGCGCGCTCATCCTCTTGAAGGCTCTGAACCTGCCGCGTCA
The DNA here is from genome assembly GCA_964369025.1 of uncultured Ideonella sp. Taxonomy (GTDB): domain Bacteria; phylum Pseudomonadota; class Gammaproteobacteria; order Burkholderiales; family Burkholderiaceae_C; genus Ideonella. The sequence continues at coordinate 4,475 of CAYJEC010000148.1, forward strand.
ACTGCCGCCGAGCGCGCTGGGCGCCGACCCAGGCTGCATCAAGGTGCCGCAGGGCGGCGGCGATGGCCTCCAGTTCAGCCACCGGCAGCTTGGGAAGATGCACCGTGGCCTGGCCGTCCGATGCCTGCAGCTGCCCGATCGCATGCAACAGACCGCCCATCGGGGCGAAGGCGCGCCGTGTGTTCCAGTGCATCGCCACCAGCATCGCGCAAGCCACCACGGCCAACCAGGCAGCGCCCTCCAGCAAGCTGCTCAGGGCCTCGATGCGCTCGCTGTCCGGTGCAGCCGTCAGGGCCACAGCCCAAGTGGCGCCGCCTGGACGCGCAAGCCCCCAGGCCACCGTGAACGGGGGGCTCGTTGTGTACAACCAGGTGCCTGCATCCGCCAGCCAGCGCATCGGCCAAGGCATCGCGCGGCCACCGGGTGCATCCATGAGAACGCGACCCTGCTCGTCGGCCACCTGCACGCTGAGATGGCGCAGCGCGGCGCCATCCTGCCATGCCTGCAATGCGCGCACGGCCTGGGCGTCGTCCAGTCGCTCGAGGCTCCCGAGTTGTTCGGCGAGTTCGGCCAGGGCGCGGGCACCTGCCAGTTCGTCGTCCACGTCGTCGCGCATGCGGGCCAACCCCAGCACGACCAGAAGCAGCACACCCAGGCCGGCCACCCAGGCCGCGCGGCGCATCACCAGACGCGGCAGATCCAGCGGGCGGCGCGAGGGCGACATCACATCGGGAATATCTCCCGGCACTTCAGGAATGTGTGTTGCTTCCATCCAGCGGCTTTCAAAGAAAAATCAGGAGACACCCATGCGTTCCATCGCCATTGCCTGGCGTCCATTGTCGGTGGCCTGTGCGCTCACCGGTCCGGCACTTGTTGCTGCGGCAGAACCAACACCCGTGGCCGAACCGGCAACCCAGACTGTCGAAATCATCGGCACCTCGCCATTGCCCGGGCAGGGGGTGGACCGCGCTCTGCTGCCCTACACCACGCAGCTGATCCGGCGCGACGCCATCGACAAGGCACAGGCCGACCACAGCACCGACCTGCTGGCGCGCAGAGTACCCGGCGCGCAGGTGAACGACATCCAGGGCAGCCCCTTCCAGGGTGATCTCACCTTCCACGGCTACCGGGCCTCGGGCCTGCTCGGTGCATCTCAGGGCCTGTCGGTCTACCTGGACGGCGTGCGCATCAATGAGCCGTTTGGCGATGTCGTCAACTGGGATCTCATCCCCGAGTTCGCGGTGCAGTCGCTCAGCCTGGTTCCGGGCGCCAACCCGGCCTACGGTCTCAACAGCCTGGGCGGCGCGCTCGCGTTCAACACCGCCAGCGGGCTGAGCGCACCGGGCGGGCGAGCCGAGTTGCTGATCGGCAGCGGCGGCAGGTGGCGGGCCGACCTGTCTCACGGCGCCTCGGACGCCGACGGATGGCATCGCTACGTCGGCGGAACCGTCTTCCGTGAGGACGGCTGGCGCGACCACTCGCGCGGCGAAATCGGTCAGGCGTTGGTGAAGATTGGCCGCAGCCTCGAGGACACGTCCTGGACCACTCAGCTCTTGCTGGGCCGAAGTGACCTGGTCGGCAACGGCCTGGTTCCCGAATCGACGCTGGCGGAGGACGGCACCCGTACGCCGGACCTCCTCGCCCATGCTCGCGATGCGGTCTACTCCCATCCCGACCAGACCCAGAACCAGCTCGCACAGTGGCAGTTCAACCTTCAGCATCGCCTGTACCCGGGTGTTGATGCGAGTGCGCTCGTCTATGCCCGCCAGACGCGGCGCGACACGGTGAACGGCGACACCGCGGACGAGCCGGAAGAGGAGCTGAACGCATCGTTCAATACCACCGCCATGCGCCAAGCTGCAGCGGGCGCTGCAGCCAGCGTCAGCGGCCGCAACGGCGGCCACCAGTGGCAGGCCGGCATGACATTCGATGCCAGCGAGGTGAAGTTTCGGCAACAGGAGCAGGCCGGCCTCTTCACCGCCGACCGGGGCGTATTGGCAGGTGACGAGCCTGCCGAGTTGAGTGCGGCACTCAAGGGCACCAGTTGGAGCCTGGGGCTGTTTGCCAGTGACACCTGGCAATTGCAGCCCGGCACCCATGTCACCGCCACCCTGCGCGCCCACCTGGCTCAGGTGGCCAACACACTGACCAGTGTGGACGACGACACTGGAGAGATCGAGGCGCATCCGCGCGAGACCTTCCGCTACCAGGGCCTGAACCCGGCGCTCGGGCTGACCCAGTCGATCGGCGGCGGCCTGGTGGCCTTCGGCAACCTGGCGCGCAACACGCGCGTGCCCAGCGCCATCGAACTCGGCTGCGCCGACCCGGAAGAACCCTGCCGCCTGCCTGCGGGCCTGCAGTCGGACCCCTACCTGAAACCGGTCCGCTCGACGAGTGCCGAGCTCGGGCTGCGCTGGAAGGCACCGGGCCAATCGCTCTCGTTGTCGCTGTTCCGGATCGACAACCGCGACGACATCGTCTTCGGCAGCGTCAGCGCCACCAGCCAGCTCGGCTACTTCCGTAACTTCCCCCGCACCCGCCATGATGGGCTCGATCTCGCCTGGGAGGCGAGCGCAGGCGCATGGTCCTGGCAGGCCGCGTTCAGCCTGCTCGATGCCACTTACCAGGCGACTGACACCTTGCGCATGGGCGAGCGCAACATCGCGGTCACGCCGGGCATGCGCATGGCCGGTCTGCCGCGCCAGACGGTCAAGCTCGCCGTGGACTGGCAGGCCCACGCCGCGTTGAGCCTGGGGGCCGACGTGCAGTCACTGTCGCGGCGAGGCGTGCTGGGCAACGAAGACGGCCGCATCGAGGACGGCGCCGACGAGCGGGTCGACCTGGCTCTGCCTGGGTATGCCGTGCTGAACCTGCGGGCGAGTTGGAAGCCGGCGCCCGGCTGGGAACTGTTCGCCCGCGTTGGCAACGCCACTGATCGGCGTTATGCCAGCTACGGTGCGCTGGCCGAAAC
>CAYJEC010000149.1:0-7435 GCA_964369025.1 uncultured Ideonella sp.
TGCCGCCCAGCACGATGGGCACGTCTTTGTAGGCCTCGCGGCAGCGCTGGCTGTACACGATGGCGGCGCGGTCGGGGCGCTTGCCGCCGATGTCGCCGGGGGTGTAGGCGTCGTCACTGCGGATCTTGCGGTCGGCCGTGTAGCGGTTGATCATCGAATCCATGTTGCCGGCGGTGACGCCGAAGAACAGGTTCGGGGGGCCCAGCGCCTTGAACGGGTCAGCTGATTGCCAATCGGGCTGCGCAATGATGCCCACGCGGAAGCCCTGGGCCTCCAGCACGCGGCCGATCACCGCCATGCCGAAGCTCGGGTGGTCCACGTAGGCGTCGCCCGTCACCACGATGATGTCGCACGAATCCCAGCCGAGCTGGGCCATCTCCTCGCGGCTCATCGGCAGGAACGGTGCGGGGCCAAAGCGCTTGGCCCAGTAAGGGCGGTAGGCCGTCAGCGCCCTGGCCGCGCTGGGCGCGCGCTCGGGGGATTTCGGGGTGCCGGGGCGGGCAGTGGGGATGGCGGTGTTCACAGGTGGCTGGCTTCTGGCTAACCCGTGATTGTCCCCGCCCAGGGCCGCGGACGCCAGCCGCAGGGTCTTGCCATGCCGTGCCGAGGGCCAACAAGGTCCGCCGCGGCCGGGCAAACGTTGACTCGGCGGGCCCGCAGCGTCTGGCAGTGCGCGGTGTCTGAACGTCAGCCGGCGCCGTCGGGCGAGACCACGAGGGCAATGTGGCGCGCCAGCCCGACGCCGCCGGCGCGCATCACGCCGTCGTGGTTCCAGCGAAACAGCGGCGCCAGCAGCGGCCACAGCCAGGCTTGCCAGCCGGGGCCGTACTCGATGCGCCAGACGGAGGTGACATCGGTGTATCCGTCCTCTGCGCGCAGCAGCCAGATGCCCTTGCCGCGCAGCGGGTGGCAGGAGCGCCAGCGCAGGCGTTCCGGGCGCAGCAATTCCATCGCCTGCACGTCGATGACGAACCGGAAGGTCGGCAGGCGGGTCGCCCATTCGATGCGCCGCAGGCCGCCCTGGGCACCGGCGCCGCCCTGCCTGAGTGTGCGCACCGAGCGCACATGGGGCCACCAGCGCGGCCAGCCCTCGGCGTGGGCCAGGGCGGCCCAGACGCGTTCTACGGGTGCCGCGATGTGCCAATGGCTGATGAGGTCGAGGTGTCTGGCGGGCATGGAGGTCTGGCGAGAGGGCGGCCGGGCGGCTGGGAATACAGGGCCATACGGCGCGACTGGCCGGCTGGATTCGGCCCTGGCCGCAGATTTCGAGCGTCATCTGGGCTTCGCGGAGCCTGCACCGACAGTTCTCTCAAAAAAACTTTGCACTCATGAATCCGGATTTCCATTTGCTGCGTAGGGTCGCGCATGAACACTGACAGGAAGCCCCAGCCACATGCCGCGAACGACGCCCTCGCGTCGTCCGGCATGGCCAAGGCGATCAAGCGCCGCCTGCTGGAGCGAGTGGCCGACGCCGACGATTCGCACCTGACGATCGCCGCCGATGCCGGCGACTGGAAGCCATTTGCCCACGGGGTGGCGCTCAAGGTGCTGCATGAACATGGCGGCGTGCTGTCGTACCTGTTGCGGCTGGAACCGGGTGCCAGGCTGCCGCCGCACCGCCACCCGATCGACGAGGAATGCATCGTTGTGCAGGGCCGGCTGCAGGTGGGCACGCACACCGAGATCGGCCCGGGCGGCTACCACTTGGCTCACAGGGGTGCGCTGCACCCGAGCATCGCCGCCCCCGAAGGCGCGATGATTTTCCTGCGCGGCGCGGTGCCCAAGGCGCATGATGTGCTGCGTTGAGCGTTCGACGATGATGCATTCGGCGGGCTTGGTCTTCGCCGGCAGCCTGCCCTTCAACCAGACACGCGTGTCCCACACTGGTGAGAGAGTCGAATGAACGTCGAACCTGTATCGATGAAGACCGGTTTCACCAGCGACGATGCCTGCGAGCCCGACCCCGACCCGGAACGAGAGATCTCGGGCGCCGGGGTTCCGGGCGAGGGCGATCCGGCGAGCGACTTCGACGCTGACCCGGCCGGCACCGGCCTGGCCGCAGTGGTACCCATGCCGTCCACCGGCCTGCCCGAGATCGGCGAGTTGCAGCTGAACGGCTGGATAGAGGCGGTGGTGCAGCGCGACGAGCGCGCGTTGGCCTCGCTCTACGACGCGACGATGCCACGCGTCTACGGCGTCGTGCTGCGCATCGTGCGCAAATCGGCGCTGGCCGAAGAGGTGGTCGAGGACACCTTCTTCCAGGTCTGGCGGCAGGCTGCGCGCTTCGACTGCACGCGTGGCAAAGCCTGGGCTTGGCTGTTGGGCATGGCGCGCTCGCGCGCCATCGACGCCTTGCGCCGCGAAGCCCGCTTCCAGCACGACAGCTTGGACCTCGAGACAGCGCCCGATGTGCCCGATCACCGTCCCGCGGCCGACGAACTGCTCGATACCGCGCGCGAACATGCCGATCTGCACCGCGCGCTGATCCTGCTCAACGCGCAGCCGCGCCAGCTCGTCGCCATGGCCTTCTTCAAGGGCCTGAGCCATGAAGAGATCGCCAATGAGACCAGCCTGCCGCTGGGCACCGTGAAGTCGCAGATCAGGCGTGCCCTGATCAACCTGCGCCAGACGTTGGGTGAAGGCTGCCTGGACGGCATGGGCAAAAAGGTGCGCGCCGCCGTGCCCATCGCCACGCTGACCGGCCTGCGGCTGTGAAGGAAAATCAACACGCCATGAGCACCTACCAAACCAACCCGCTCCTGCCCGTCGAAGCGTCCCCCGGCCAAGGCGACAGTGAATTCGCGCCCCTGCTGACCGAACCGTTTGCCCGCGCCTGGACGCCGCCTGCCGCTGAACTGGCGGGCGCCGCCGCGATGCGTGGCCGCCTGTTCGGTCGCGTGTCGGCTTCTCGCGCGGCCGAAGCCGCGATGCACACTATGCGCAGGCGCTCGCTTCCGCGTGAGGCGCTCTGTGAGGGTGTCTCCGTCCAGACCTTGTACGAGTCGGAGGAAGGCGATGCCCTGCGCCCGGGGGAGCCCTTGCGGGCTCGCCTGCTGGAACTGTCGCCCGGCGCCCGACTTCTGCCGGCCATGCTGGCTGTGCCGGCGTCATTCAAGGCGCGCCACCGTGAGTGGCTGGTACTGTCTGGCAGCGCCCAATGCGGCGAAGAATTCCTGTCGCAGCGCGACTTTCACGTCGACCCGGCCGGCCAGGGTTCGCCCACATGGACCAGCGCCGACGGCGCGCTGCTGTTCCTGCGCGAATCAGCCTTGCCCGCCTCGGTCACCGACACGGCCTTCACCGTGCGCGATGCCGATGCCGGATGGCCTGACTTCGCGCCCGGCATCCAGCGCCGCGTGTTGTGGCAGCACGAAGGCGAAGCCTCGATGCTTTACTTCTTGCAGCCTGGCGTGCAGGTGGCCCACCACGGCCACGAGCACGACGAAGAATGTCTGATGCTGCAGGGTGACCTGTTCCTCGACGATGTGCTGCTGCAGCCCGGCGACTACCAACTCGCCCCAACGGGTACCGACCATCGAGTCACGGAAACCGACACCGGCGTGGTGCTGTTCGTGCACGGCAGCCTCGACCTGAAGTTCGTGGGCTGACCCACAAGGCCGCCGGCCGACCGCCAGCGCGACGACCTGCAGAGGTTTGTTGTGGTCAATGCGCCGCACGCTTCTGTCGGTGTCGGCGTCACCGGAACGAGTTGCGAGAGCTTGCGCTCGAAGCCGGGGGCCCTGAACACATTTCGCTGGCGGCGCACCACGCAGGCTGTGGTTGGCCCCGACAGGGTGCCCATGGACCGGTCCACCTCGGCCAGCAGCGCCACGCGAACCTATGCTCGGGTCGGCGGAAGTTCTTCACCAGCGGCTCGGCCGCGACCCTCGCTGGAAGAGACCGGGGGTGGCGTTCCCGAACATCCCGACCTACATTCGGTTCCCAACCCAAGACGCATGCGTCGCGGTCCGACCGGCACGCCCAGAAGGCGGCACCGCTCAACGCCGCGTGCCGGGCGACGAAGAAGTCCGCCGAGGTCTGAGCCGCCGCGCCACCACAGGCGAACCCAGGAACTTCATTTCCAAAGCCGGTTTCAGCGTCAAGGCCTTCGGCATCTACCTGCTGGCGCTGGGCGTGGGCCTTGCGCACATGCCCAACCTGTTGCTCGGGGCGTTCGGCATGCCACGCACCGAGGAGGTCTGGATCCGCGTGGTCGGCGTGTTGGTCTTCAACATCGGCCTGTACCATCTTTACGCGGCGCGCGGCGAGGCCAAGGGTGTGTTTTGGGTCTCCGTCTACACGCGGGTGCTGGTGCTGTTCGGCCCGGCCGACTTTGCCGGCGCGGTGTGGACCTTCATGGCGCTCAGGGCGGGCCAAGCGGCCCGGCGCTAGCCGCTAATGCTCCACCCGGCACTGCGGATCCGCCGGGACGATGACCACGCGCTCCGGCAGCTCCGCGCCCAGGCCGCATTTGATGAAGGTCTGGCTGTCGGAGAAATCCAGAACCAGCCGGTCTGGCTCCAGGATGAAACTGAACTCGTCGTCGGCCTGCGGATAGCGCAGGTCGAAGTAGCGGACCAGCACTGACTTGCCAGTTTCGGTCCACATTTCACTGCCGCCGCGGGCCGAGCGCAAGGTGCAGCGGTTGCCGGGGTTGTCCGGCGCTTTGCAGTAGGTGCTGTCGAACGAGACCTTCTGCAGCTTGCCCTCCAGCAACTCGACGCTGGCCGTGCCGCTGGAGCAGGGGCTGGCCAGCTTGTAGGTGCAGCTGAAGGTGCCAGAGGCGTTGGGGCCCAAATCGGGGGCGGCGCTCGCACTGGCGACCATCGCCGCCAGCAGCCACGGAACAGTGGATTTCATGGTCAATCGAGAGAATGCCAAAGTGTCAATGATCGCTCAGGAAGGAGGCCCCGGCATGGCGGGTTCTTCCTGATCGCGCGCCCGCCCGCTCAGCGTGGCACCAGCGCCGCAGGCTCCGAAGCCGCGATGCCGACGCGGTTGCGGCCACCCCGCTTGGCGGCGAGCAACTGGTCGTCGGCGGCTTTCAGCAGTGCGTCCGGCGACGCCGGCGCCACCGAGGTGTCGGCCACACCAGCCGAGAAGCTCAGCCCGGCGAGTGTGGTGCCGGCCAGGTCGAAGGCCTGGGCCCGCCAGCGCCGCAGCAGGCTCTGCACCTTGCGGCTGGCGCCTGTGGCGTCGGTGCGTGGCATGAGCAGGCAGAACTCCTCGCCGCCGTATCGGCAGGCCACATCACTGCGGCGGCAGTGGCGGGCGAGCAACTCACCGAAGGCGGCCAGCAGGCGGTCGCCGGCCGCATGGCCATGCTCGTCGTTGACGCGCTTGAAGTGGTCCAGATCGATGATGGCCAGCGCCATCGTCTGGGACTCGCGCTCTGCCAGCGCGAACAGGGTGGGCAGCGCGTCGTTCAGGTGCCGGCGGTTGAACAGGCCGGTCAGCGAGTCGTGCGTGGCTTGCTGTTGCAGCGCATGCTGCAGCGACTGCACCTGCTCGACCTGACGGGTCAGCTCCGCGTTGATCGCAGCAAGCTCGGCGCGGGCGCGTTCGGTGGCGCGGCGATGGGCGTCGTTCTCGTCCAGGCGGTGCTGCAGGCGCAGCAGCTCGGTCTGCAGGGTGGCGGCCTGGTAGCGGGCGCGCGACGCGAGCTGTGCTTGCGCGCGGTGCAGCCGTTGGCCCTGGCGCAGCGCCGCCAGCGCCGCAGCGGGCTGGCCTGCAGCCTCGTGGGCCTCACTCAGGATGTTGAAGTACTGCGCCCGCATCCGCACGCTCAGGCCCTCAGAGATGTCGCTGAGTGCGGCCGCCACCGACGGCAGCAGCGCCTCCACGGCACCGGCCGGCTCGCCACGCACCAGGGCCAGCAGCCCGGTGGCCGTGTCGCGTTCGAGCCGTTCGTCCGGCAGCAGGGTGTCGCCGAGCGCCCAGGCCCGCTGGACCAGATCGGCACCCAGGGTCGTCTCGCCAGCACGCAGCGCGGCGATGGCCAGCGTCTCGTAGTGGGCCGCCATGCGGCCGCGCCCGCTCGGGTCGGCCGGCAGCGCCAACAGCGCAGCCACGTCGGCCAGGCACTCGGCTGCCCGGCCCAACTCCGTCAAGCAGGTCACGCGGTTGATCCACAGCACGCTCTGCAGGCGCGCGTTCTTCACCGCGCCGATGCGGGCCAGGCCCTGCTCCACGTACTGCAGCGCATGCACGTAGTCGCCGATCTGCAGCAACTCGTGCGACAGGTTGCAGTGCAGCACGATGTCGAAGCCGTGCCCGCTGCGCGGGCCGGCGTCGCGCAGAGCCTCGAACATGTAGGCAAAGGCTTGAGCCGAATCGCCCTGTGCCGAGTAGCAGCCGGCGATCGCGTTCAGCAGCACGCCGCGCTGCTCGTGCCGCAGCACGCGAACGCCCTCGTCGCGCAGCGGCAGCACCGTTTGCAACGCCTCCTGGGCGCGGCCCTGGCGCCACAACGCACGGGCTATACCGGCGCTGGCGAGCAGGTGGCCGGTGCGGTCACTGGCACGCTCGAACGAGGCCTGCGCACGCCGGAGTTCGCGTGCCGCCTCGGCCGCCGTGCCGTAGTACAGCAAATGGAAGCCGAGAGCCAGCCGGCCCCAGCCTTCGGCCAGGGCGTCATCGTCGCCTGCGGACAGGATGGCCCGCTCGGCCCCTGCCCTGGCCTGCGCCGAGTCCACGTGCAGCAGCTTCCAGGCCCGCCGGGCCTGGCGCAGCGCGGCAGAGGGAACTGGGAGCAGGGACACCATAGGGGCGATTATCGGCTGGCCTCCGGCGCGCATACTTCGGGCAGGCAACCCTGCCACACACTGAAAGCGCCCGCGATGGAGTTCAAGGACTACTACCAGGTGCTAGGTGTCGAGCGCACGGCCAGCGAAGGCGACATCAAGAAGGCGTTCAGGCGCCTGGCCCGCAAGAACCACCCGGACATCAACAAGGAGGCGGGCGCAGCCGAGCGCATGCAAGCGCTCAACGAGGCCCACGAGGTGCTGCGTGACCCCGAGAAGCGCGCCGCCTACGACCGGGTGGGCCAGGCCGCGCAGGCCGGCCAGCCCTTCCAACCCCCTCCCGGCTGGGACAGCGGCTTCGAGTTCAGCGGCGGGCCGGGCGAGGCCGGTGACGGAGCTGACCACAGTGCTTTCTTCGAATCGCTGTTCGGTGCCGCCCGCCGGGCCGCACCACGGGCGCGGCGCGGACAGGACCATCACGCCAAGATCGTGGTGCCGCTGGAGGACGCGTTTCGTGGTGCCACCCGCGAGCTGACCCTGCACAGCCCTGAGCTGGGTGCCTCCGGGCAGATGGTGCTGAAAGAGCGCCGTTTGCAGGTCGCCGTCCCCAGGGGCATCCGCGCCGGGCAGCAGATCCGCCTGGCCGGCCAGGGTTCGGTGGGCCTGGGCGAGGGCCCGCCGGGCGACCTGTA